>JAJRUU010000111.1 GCA_024277605.1 bacterium | reverse complement strand
GCCATCTTAGCTAACGTACCGATAACATCATCCGCTTCATAACCGGCTAATTCCAGAACAGGAATATGCAGCGCCTCCACCACCTGCTTTATATAGGGGATTTGGGGAATAAGCTCCTCCGGCATTGGCGGGCGATGGGCCTTATATTCGGCATACTGCTTATGCCGAAAAGTGGGTTCCGGGCGGTCAAAAGCGATTGCCAGATATTCCGGCTGCTGCTCGTTTATGATTTTAAGCAGCATGCGGGTAAAGCCGAAGATGGCGTTAGTCGGCATACCCTTGGAATTAGTGAGATGCTTGATGGCATAAAATGCCCGGTAAATATATGAATTACCGTCTATGATAAATAAGCGAGGGGTTTTAGACAACGTTTACCTCAACGGTGGTAGTTAGAATTTCCTTGCTCAAAGATGATTTTATTTTATCTTTTGATAATGTTTCTAAATAAAGTTCTATAGCCTCTTTTATATTGCCCATAATTTCTTCTGAAGAATCACCATGCGTTTGACAGCCTTCAAGCTCAGGAGAATATGCATAATACCCATATTCATCCTTTTCAATAACAATACTAACCCGGTAAGACATTTGCTTCACCCCTTTATTTTTAAAGAATTATTCTGTTATTGGCTTCATTAATCCGCGCATCAATGGCTTTTCAGTTTGTTTTTCGCTTAATCTTTCTTGTTCTCTAAATCCCCTAAGACACATTTTTGTACGTGACATGTTTTCCATATCCCTATAGGATGACAACTTTACAATTTCTTCAATTTTCTCAAAGCTTTTCCTAAATTCTGACCGTAAGTCCGAAACTTCCTGGAACAAATCAGCGATAGATTGTTGTTCAGGGTTATCGCTTTGACTTAATAGTTGCAACTTTAGAGTTGCAGAAATTGGATTGTCTATCTTTGAGGGGTCTTTTTCAACGGCTTTAATCTGTCTGACTATTTCCCTTTTTGCCTCTTCAGTGCTATCTAGGTCGTGATGGTCAACTTGAATTGTCCTTGTGCCCGCAACATCAAATGGAAGCGGTTCGCCTTTTTTTATAATTTGAACCAGTGGTTTCTTTAGAGCATGTCTTATGGCAAGTTCATAGAAAACATTCGGATTACGATCTGTCAGGTCAGCGATAACAAGTGGATCATCTATAATATGTTGAATTACCTGGCTGGTTATCATTCCTGGTTCTGAAATCTGATCTGCCCGGATAGGTTTATACCCACATTCGTTTGTAGCAGGGGTGATAATATGTTTTAGAATTTGATCTGAGCGGTTCCTGGTTTCAGATTTGGTTTCTCCGATAGGTGCAATGATAAAACAAATTTTTTTTTCAGGCATTTTCCACATCCTTACAATCCACTTATTTAAGGCAATACTTATTTTTAAATGTTTTCCTAATGCTGCGGCAAAGCGTTCTAAAGCAGAAAGCTTAATATACTCAGCATCTCCCTCTTTAAATCAGGAATATATTTGGTTGCAATCTCCCAGGTTAGCCCCAGGTCTATGCCAAAGTATTGATGGATGAGAATGTCTCGCATTCCGGCAATTTTTTTCCACGGAATCCGGGGGTATTTTTCTTTTGTTTCTTCCGGAAGGTTCTTGACGGCTTCTCCGATAATTTCTATGCGGCGGGTAATTGAATCCTGAAGTTGAACAGAGGCGAAGAATTCAGCTTCTGTTTTATTTTCAATGTATTTTTCAATCAATTCAATACATTCTAATATATGTTCAATGAATACCTTGGCGTCTTTTTTCACAAAATCACCTCTTGCTCGCTCAATATCCTATCTTTAAGTAAGGGATGAAGGGAAGCATAGGTAAGCACATCTACCTTTCTTTTCAATAATTCTTGAAGCTCTAATTGCAAGCCTGCAAGATCTAATAAACTTTTTCTGCCTTCAAATTCAATAAGCAAATCGATGTCACTTTCTTTGGTTGCTTCTCCTCTTACAATAGAGCCAAAAAGCGCAGCTCTCTTTACGCTGTATTTTCTAACACATAAACAATAGCTTGTTTTATCTTATCAATTTGTTCATTCATAGCTTTTGTGTCTCATAATATAAAAAGTTAAATTCATCTAAGCTGATTGTAACACGTTTATTTTAATTTAGTCAAAACAAGGTTTTTTTGGCTATCCCACCTGATTATAGGCACTTAGTCTAAAATCCACCCCAAGTTCCTCTTCTGCGATTTGGCGGCAGCGCTCTATATCTACCCCCGGCAGGTCCAGCACGGTAACTGAAATATCTGGAATATACTGCTTAGCTTGTTTAATAAATTCTTTTATAGCGCTATACGTACCCGCTCCTGATTGGGGATGGCAAAGTTCCAAGTATTTGGCTTCATCCTCGGTGTTCAGGCTTACAGACAGGGCATCCACCAGGCCTTGCAGCTACGGCAGAATATTGTGCTTATGAATTATATTTCCCTGTCCATTAGTGTTTATGCGTATTTTAAGCCCCTGGAATTTTAACTGTTTGGCCACTTCAATAATAGTATCCAGCCGCAAAAGCGGTTCACCGAAGCCGCAGAAGACGATTTCCTCATAATCTCCCGACTGGTTTGTTATAGCCTCCAAAACCTCATCCGTTGTCGGTTCATGTTCCAGGCTCAAGTTGTGTCCCTTGACATAGTACGATTTATTACGGGCGCAGAAGCTGCAATCGTTACTGCAACGATTGGTGAGGTTTACATATAATGAGCGGCGGATAGGATAGACTACCCGGCTTTGTTCTTCCCCTGCGGGAATGCCGAATAAGTTTCGCACATTGAGGCTGGTTATCCGGCCTATATCATCTAATGAAAGCCCTTTAAGTTCAGCTACAACCTGCGCCGTATGTTTCACATATGCCGGTTCATTGCGCTTACCCCGGTATGGTACCGGCGCAAGATACGGCGCATCGGTCTCCAGTAGCAGCATATCTGCCGGAACCTGGGCTATAAGCTGCCGTAAGCAGTGCGCTTTCTTAAAGCTAACCGGTCCGGCTACCGATATATAAAGCCCCATATTCAAACATTCATTAAGCATAGCCTCATCACCGGAGAAGCAGTGCATTACCCCACCATAGGCAGGTGGATGTTCTTTTAATATGTTTAGCGCATCCGCCTCGGCTTCACGCTGATGGATAACCACCGGTAATTCCAGTTCGTCAGCTAAGCGTAACTGCTGCTTAAACACTTCTTGCTGTATTACCGCAGAAGAATGCATATAATGATAATCTAAGCCCATCTCGCCCAGCGCCACCACTTTGGGATGAGCCGCCAGTTTCCTCAAACAGTCATAGGTAGCCGCACTAACCAGGCGCGCTTCATGCGGGTGGATACCCACCACGGCATATATCAGCCCATACTGCGTTGCCAGTTCGACTGACTTAACGGAGCTTTCTTCATCAGTGCCTATATTTATAATATGGCTTAAGCCCGCAGCTTTAGCCCGCTGGATGACTTGCTCCAAATCATCGGCAAATTGCGGCATTTCCAAATGTGCATGTGAATCTACTAACACTTTAAACTCCTCGGGGACATAGTCCCCTTTTTTGTCTTGGCTTACGCTATCTTAAAAGTTATCAATTGCTTTTAAACTTGATAATAGCTTTTTAATAAAGCAGGCTGTGTCTGCCAAAAGGGAGCGAAGCCCCTTCATTAAAGGGGACTATGTCCCCCCGGCTGAACTTAAGCCGCTCAGGCTGATATTAAAAGTGAATTCATCCTTATCGAAACGATCGACGAATGACAGCCCCACCCCCCAGCACTGGGAATTATATCTCAGGCTGTACCTTTGCTCCACCCACTGATTATACTCCACATTATAATTACCACTGAACCCAAGCGTTATTTTTTTGCTAAGGTAAAACCAAGCCCCCCCATACAGGGTGTTTATATCATCAGGCTGATCTTCAAAATCATTGAGTTCGCCGTTGGTATAACGCCAGCCGGCACCTAACGAGATATAATCCGAGAGAGTCAGCCAACTGTCCATATTATTGCCGGCTACCTTTCCCTCATAAACATCATAGCGCATCTCCCAATCCAGGCGAAGCTTGGGAGTAGGTTTAAACTCCATATCAAATTTTAGCGGCAAGAATGGCCGCCGGGGTTGGCCGCTTATCCCCTCCCGCCGTTCCTCTTCTATATCATACTCCTTACTTACAGTAAAAAGTACAAGCTCCCGAACATTTTCTGCTTGCTCCGGCGATGAGAAGTACCCCAGAACATGCTGTATAATACCATAGTGCACTATATTCTCACCCGGTATCTCATCTAAAGCATTAAATTTCAATAAATCCGCCTGATCTTCCCTGGGGACATAATTATAATCGATGAAGGGGGCAAGCAAGTGCTTTACCCTGGTAAGCCCGTTTGAAGTTTTACGTTCGTAGGTACGATATGGCTGCGGGCCATCCAGTCTGATTCCCACGTCATATAATCCCCGCTGATCGCTTACCCCTTGCTTATTCTCGGCATACCAGGTTTGCGAATACCCCGCCCGGGGAGTAATTACGCTGCGCGGGCCTATCTCAAGCGGCAAGCGCACTTCAGGATGCAGGTGCAACCGCTGAGTTTCTTCCGCCTCTCCTGCTAACTCACGATTCCAGTTTAAAGCGGATAGTTCCAGTTTATAAAATAGAGGAGTATCAAATACCGGCTGGGAGATAGCGAATATTTTTAACTCCGGCAATCGCCATTGTTTGTTTTTATCGGCATTATACAAGTCTTCGGTATAGTCGGCGACAGAACCAGCGCCATAGGCCTCCCAGTTTTTATAGAGCCAGAGGTATGAATCCTGCTCCTGTCTGCGTCGCCGACTTATATCAGAATCAAACTGTTGTTCATATTGGCGATCACTTAACATATCTGCCCGTAATACATTTTTTACGCCACCACCCAAATCTTGCCGAATGTTTATATAGGTTTTCCAGCGATCCTGTTTAGTGATCCAGTCACGTATTAAATAGCTCTGCAATTTACCCTCATCTTCAGGAGTCAAGGCATAGCGAAACTCTAATCCCCCGCCGATACCCCGTTTGCTGAAGTAATCGGCGGTTATAGTGGCATCCGTCCACTCGTTTATAGCCCAGAAAAAGCTTTCGCCTAAAATAAATCCATCGGTATTGGAATAGCCTAAACGCGGGATTAATAGACCAGTAGCACGCTGGGTTTTAATCGGTAGCAGTGCATAGGGGAAGCGGAATACCGGCACTTTTTTCATATACAGGGAAAAATCAGTGAGATAGACATAGTGCTCAAGGTGCACCAGGCAGCGCTCTACCTTGAATTGCCAGTCGGGAATGCTTTGGTCACAGGTGGTATAAGTGCCCCGGGTAACCAAAAATTTATCTTCGGCTAACCTTTCAATCTTCTCACCGGTTAAAAAATATGCCGGGGCTAAAAAGGCTTCTCCTCTATAAAGTATGCCCAACTTACTCCTTAGGTTAATTTCCAGTTCCTCTCCCACCAGCCGGTTATCGCCATCATCTAAAATCACATTACCGGTAGCCCGTGTCTGACCGCTGTCGGCATAAAACACCACTTCATCCGCCCGCAGCCTAAGATCACCGTATTTTATATCCACGTACCCACTACCAATATACACATTCCTGGGTTCTTGATACTCCAGCGTCTTAGCGTGAATATACACCGGTAGTTTTTGCTCTTTCAACTGCGCAATCTTTTTTTCCGGCAGGGGAGCCTCAATCATTTTAGCCCGGACTTCAGCCACCATGCAAAGCCATAGGCCAGCCAGAGCAAGTAACACCAGACGATAATTCATACGCAGTAACAGGGAATGATCATTTGGTTAGCCTGGCGAGGCGCCGGGTCAGTACGATAGCGCCCAGCCCGTTTAGAAAACCGGTGAGTAAGGCCACGCCCAGAAAAACCGGCAACAGGTAAAAAATTCCATAATGTTTGATTAATACCCAATAGGCTACCCCCAATTGAGTTATGGTATGCGTATAGGCCCCGATCAGGCTCACCCCGATCAGGCTGAAGTATCTGCCGGCAAAAGACAGGGTGAGCCACATTGCGAACAAACTGCTTAAGCCGCCGGAAATGCTGAGAATGAAGGCAGGCCCCAGCAAATTGCCGCTGATAAACGAACCCATTACGATTCTTAGTAAATTTACCACTAAGCCCTCTTTAAGACCATACGTCGCCAGGACACTTAAAATTATAATATTAGCCAATCCCAATCTCAGCCAGGGAGTAGGGTTGGGCAGCGATAGCTCAACTATATGCAATACCACCGCAATTGAGGTGAGCATTGCCAGAAACACCAACTTGCGGGTACGATTATAAGTTGAGGTATATCCGCTGCTTACTGAGCCAGAAGCTGGATCTGGTTTAGCGGCTTGTGCCATCTAACTCCTCTCCGGCGGGCACTCCGGCTACCCTGATGACAACCTGATTGGGTACACAGGCAATCAATTCGCCCGACTTATTTATCCAGCCCATGCCCAGGCAAATTTTATTGGGGCAGGGAGCCTCAATCATCCTTATTCGACCATCTTTTATCTGAAGCCTGACATCTCCCGCCGCCCCCGTTATTTTAATTGACTCATATTCCCGGGTCAGGGGATATGTGGCTATCTCCTTATTACTTACGCTGATTATGACATAATTTCCGTCCGGCTGCATCTTCTTTACCCAGGCATAACTAAAACTGGTCGATACAAGTAAGCCCAGAATCAACAGCTTATCCGCCCAGGTTAATAAAGCCCAAATTTTTTTAATGGAAAGTTTAGTTTACCCTTTAGCCCGGAAGAAAGCGTTAGATTACCGACTGCATCAATAATCAGCCCCTCTGTATCGGGTAAGCCCTCGATTAATTGCATACCCTTTTCCGGGCCCAATACGAAAATCCAGGTAGCCAGGGCATCGGCTGCCGCAGTTGATTGAGCTACCACGGTTACTCCCTGACAGACTCTGGCGGGCTTGCCGGTTTTGGGGTCCAAAATATGGTGGTAGCGCACTCCCTGGTAAATAAAAAATTGTTCGTAATCGCCCGAGGTAACTACCGCCTGATTATCCACCTGCAAGCTGGCCAGAATCAACTTTGGCTTCCGGGGATGTTGAATGCCGATGTTCCATAAACTACCATCCGGTTTGCTGCCGATAGTGCGTACATCCCCACCGGCATTTACAATGGCGGCGGTTATCGCTTGTTGTTTTAAAATGTTAATGGCTTTATCCACCGCATACCCCTTGGCGATAGCCCCCAAATCTATACTCATTCCCGGCTGAGCCAGCCGAATCGCCGGCGGGGGATTCTGGGTAAGGATCGCTCTATATTCTACCAGGGGCAAAAGGGCTGCTATTTCCGCCTGGCTGGGCTTATGGTATTGTTTGTCATAAAATCCCCATAGCCTGGATAACGGCCCGATACTTACATCAAAGGCCCCTCCGGTAAGCTCAGCATAATAGTTTGACTGTAATATAAGCTGAAAGATTTCCGGGCTTACGCTGAGGAATTCCTTGCCGGCTGCCTGGTTTATGCGGGTTAATTCACTTTCTGCTGAGTGGATACTCATTGCTTTATCAATTCGAACAAATTCTGCAAAAGCGGCCGCAAAGGCCTTCTTGGCCGCAGAGGGATCAGGGGTAACCAGTTTTATCTCTACCAGCGTCCCCATCAACGTCTGCGTTTCCTTATAAATATTGGGTTTGGGGTCTGATTGACACCCCCCGGCAAGCATTACCGACAAGACTCCGGCAATGACATATCTATTGATCATGCGCAGCAGAGGCATAGTTTTTTCTCGCTCAAGTTTCTACAGACAAAGTAACTATTGACAGTAGGTGTCAAGTATAAAAAAGTTAAAAAAAGGGGACTTTTGTCCCCCAAATAATATGTATTATAATATTTATCGAGCCAAAAGGATGGGTACTTAAAACTCCAAATCCTCTTCCTGGGTTACCCTGAGGACTTCCTCCACACTGGTAATCCCTGCTTTCACTTTATCCCAGCCATCCTCCCGCAGCGTCCTCATTCCGAGAGCAAGCGCCTGTTGTCTGATCATATTGGAACTGGTTTTCTTTAAGATCAGCTGCTTGATATCATCATTTACTATCAACAATTCGAAAATGCCCAACCGACCGCTGTAGCCGGTGGCGTTGCAATCCTTACAACCTTTACCGGTATAGATTTTCAAGCCATTGGCGCTTTTTAGCCCCATAAGTTTTAAGGTCTGCTGGTCAGGTTCAGCTTCCTGCTTACATTTTTTACAGATAACCCGCACCAGCCGCTGGGCCAGTATCCCCTCCAGACAGGAAGCCGCCAGATAGTGCTCCACCCCCATATCCAGCAGCCGGGTAATCGCCCCCGGTGCGTCATTTGTATGCAGAGTAGAGAATACCAAATGCCCGGTAAGCGCCGACTGGATAGCGATATCAGCCGTCTCTAAATCCCGGATCTCCCCCACCATCATAATATCCGGGTCTTGCCGTACAATCGACCGCAGCCCGCTGGCAAAGGTAAGCCCGATCTTGGGTTTTACCTGAATCTGGTTCACCCCGCTTAACTGATACTCTATAGGGTCTTCCACGGTAATGATCTTCTTATCGGGTGAGTTTATCTTATCCAGCGCCCCATACAGAGTGGTGGTCTTGCCTGACCCGGTGGGGCCGGTAACCAGCACAATGCCGTGCGGTTTCCTGATTAAGGCTTCAAACTGCTTCTTGCTGGTAGCCGGAAATCCCAAATCATCCAGATCGAGCATGATGCTGCTGCGATCCAATATCCGCATGACCACGCTCTCCCCATAGATAGTGGGGATAGTGGACACCCGCAAATCGACCTTCTTACCCAGCATCCGCAGGCGCACCCGGCCATCCTGAGGCAGGCGGCGCTCGGCAATAGTCATCTCGGCCATAATCTTGATGCGTGAGATAATAGCGGGCTGCAAACGCTTGGGGGGCGACTCGGTATCATACAGAATACCGTCGATGCGATAGCGCACCTTCAGTTGACTCTCAAAGGCCTCGATATGAATATCACTGGCCTTGCTCTCAATAGCTTTAGAGATAACCAGGCTCACCAGGCGGATAACCGGCGCCTCCTGCGCCATATCCCGCAAGTGGTCAACATCCTCATCCCCATCAGCGTGCAGATATTGCAGCTCACCCTCCGGGATATCCTCCACAATGCGCTCCATAGTGCTGCTGCCGCCGCCGAAATAGCGCTCTATGGCCTCTGCTATATCGCTTTCCTTACTGATATACACTACAATGCGGCAGTCGGTGCGCAGCTTCAGGGCATCGATGGTAACCATATCCAAGGGATCAGCCATGGTGATAGCCAGCACCCCGTCGGCATGACTTAAGGGAAAAAATTTATACTGCTCCATGAATTTGGCGGGAATGCCGATGGTTAAGGGTGGGGTAGTGGGAAACTTCACCAATGGCATATACTCTAACTTTAACTGCTGGGCGGTGGTTCTAAGCATTTCCTCTTCTGAGATAAAGCCCAGATTAACCAGCAGACGGCCCAACCGCTCACAGGTTGTCCTCTGGATGGACAGGGCCTTCTCCAAGTCCTCGGAAGAAATCTTCTGCTGGCTAAGCAATAGATCGCCCAACGGCTCCATAAATTTTTGTGCTACCGGTGCGAGTGTTTCCATAATAATCCCCCATTAGAATTTAGCTTAAACGGGGGTATTAGTCAACCAATATGTGAGAGTGAGGGCTGAGGATGATTTAGGATATACTACATGAGGTGTCAGCCTTGACGTGTGGTGTCAAATATGGTAATGTTGTTTTGTGTATAACAACAAACAGGAAAAGAATAAATTATGTTTAGTATAAATTCAATAGAGATTAAGTTTTTCAGATCAATATATCAGGTTAAGATAAAAAACATTAAACACCTTAATATCTTTTCAGGCTTGAATGATTCCGGAAAATCCAATTTATTAAAAGCATTAAATTTGTTTTTTAATAATCAACCAGACATAAATTTAGAATTCAATTTTAAGAGGGATTTTTCTAAGAAAAGACTGCAAGAGGTTAGAAAAGAAAGTATAAAAGGAAGACAATTCATTGCTATAAAAATTGAATTCATAAGGGGAAAACAATTTGAAATGAGTTTACCTGAGAAGTTTTGGATACGAAAAACATGGCATAGATATAGCAATATACCTGAAATAACTAATAATATAAAACTTCGATATAAAATTTCTAATCCAGGAATAGATGACAAAATTCTCCGAAAAAAAATGACCGCCGCAAATCAATCCCTAATGAAATTTTTAAATAAAATTCAATTTGAATATATACCAGCTATAAAAAGCGGAGTAGTACACGAGCATTTACTGGGAAAGCTACAGCAAGTACTCCTTAAGGAAAAAAGTAGTAAAAAAAGTTCAATTCAGCAAAGTGCCAACGACCTGGAAAAATGTATTAGAGAAAAAATAATTGATATAAGCAAGGAATTTGAAAAATTGACAAAAATTAAAACTGATATAAAATTACCAGAAACATTAGAGGAATTTTTTAGGTCTTTGATTGTAGACACTAGATATGGGGATTACGATATACCGTTAAAGCTGAGAGGCGATGGAATTAAAGCAAGGTATATACCTGCCATATTAAATTACATTACCAAAAACACCAGAAATCAAGTTATCTGGGGTTTTGAGGAACCAGAAAATTCTTTCGAATATAATCTTGCACATGAAATGGCAGAGGATTTCAAAAACATTTATTCAAAAAATGCGCTTATTTTTATAACCAGTCACAATTTTAACTTTATCTCTTTATCAGGAGAAAATGTTTCTCTGTTTCGGACGCATAAGTATAAAGAGTCAAATGTTCGTTTAGAGGAAACAAAGATTGACTATATTCGAAAGGAACGGCGAGGCGTTTCATTTGAAATGTCAGATGATGTTAAGTTATATGAAGAACTTGGAATTGTTAATTTGCAGTTGGAATTACATGAAAACTACAAAAGTAAGCTAAAAGAATATAAAGATATTGAAGAAAACAACCAAAAATTAAATGAAAGAGTTTCTGGCTTAACCGAACATGTCTTATTTACAGAAGGCGATCTAGGAGTCTGTCGGACTTTAGCAGCAGAATATGGTATAATGGTCGGAAATAAATCTTTGCCATGAAGGGGCCAAAAGATGAGTGTTAAATTTATACTGACCGACCGGGAGACGCCTT
>JAJRUU010000110.1 GCA_024277605.1 bacterium | reverse complement strand
TATATGGGTTTTGGCTTTACCTAACTGGCTTAACTCCTGCTCTATTTCGGGAATATGTGGATGCTGGTTGACCTTGTATGGTTTTAGATTACTATACACATTTATGAAAAGATTTTTGCCGGCCTGTGGAGTTCGACCGGCGCCGCTTAAACCTGAGTATGCGCATATATTGATTTGTTGGGGATCGATAAGCTGATCAGCCAAAAGTGGAGCCAGCCCCAGAATAGCGCAGGTAGGGTAACAACCGGGATTAGCCACCAACGATGCTTCTTTGATCTGGTTTTTATGTAGCTCCGGCAGACCATAGACCGCTTGTTTGAGCAATTGGGGGTGTTTGTGCTTCATTTTGTACCATTCGGCATAGCAGTCTGCATCCCGCAACCTGAAATCAGCGCTCATATCGATGACCTTAATTCCCTGGGCCAGCAGATCGGCAACATAATCCATAGCCTTGTTATGGGGTTTGGCTACAAACACCAACTGACATTTACTTGCTTCTTCCAGCGAATATGGCTTAAACCTAAGCCCTATCAATCCATATAAAAAGGGATGTTCCTCCCACAGTTGTTTATCCAGCGCCTGTTGAGACTCCACGTACGCAAGCTGTACGTGCGGATGAACCAATAACAGCTTAATTAATTCTCCGGCCACATAACCGGAACCGCCGATTATACCTACTTGTAGTTTCATGTTACAGCTCCTTGCTTAAGCGGTATTTAGAACGACCATCTTACCGCAATCTTTCTTGCCGATAATCCATAAATTTACCGCTATATGATCCACAGCATCCGTCAGTAAATTTAATTCAAACACCGCTTCAACCTCTAATTTACCACTTGAGGTGTCTATATCGTAAAGTATGAACTCAGTTCCGTTAGTGAGCGCAAGCAGCTGCGCCCTTATAGCCAAAGCGCAACCGACGGCTTGATCTATCAAGGTTTGATCCAGGTCAGCTTGAGCGGCTAGCGGTTGAAGCAGAAACTTTATATTATCATCGAATTGGGTAGGCAGTTGAGCGTGATCGGGTTGTATGCTTTGAAATACAAGCTCTTCTTCAGGGTCATAGCCAAGTACCTGCTCTAAAAACAACCCCATCAGCCGACGGACGTCATCCGCATTGCTTGCCTGCGTCTTAAATGCTTCCAGCTGTGGCATAAATTTCAATACGGCCTGTTTTATCTCATGTGTTTCCATATATTAATATTAGAGGGTAATCCCATTAGTTGTCAACCATTAAAGTGTACGTAATCCTTTTCCTTTGACAAGCGAGGGGGTTGCTGGTAAAATGGATTCACGAAATAGTACCTTTTAGCCTGATCCATTCATGAATTTATACCAGATTCGCAAGACACCCCTTGTGAGATAAGGTTTATGAGCCACCGCCCAATAAAACTTTATTTGCCCGAGGCGGCTGGAGCAGGAAGCTGATAAATCTATGTTTTTCAAGTAAATGTCGATTTCCACATAACCAGACCCTAATTTTTCGGGTTAAAACTAACGCGCTAAAAGAAACAGGCTCTGCCTGCCCGAATTATCCGGGTAGGCAGAAAACAACTTATGATTAGTCGTAAGTGGACATTTCCTACGCGGCTGCTTTTTAATGTAGTCCTTTTCTGCTGTTTTCTTGTCTCCGCTATAGCTCCATCAGCCGTTTCCGCTAAAATTGTGGCCATACATCCGGGAGAAAGTATCCAACAGGCCATAGACCAAGCCAGAGCAGGTGACATTTTACTGGTTTCTCCGGGTATTTATTACGAGACTATCAAACTAAAGCGTGGGATAATTTTACGCAGTGAGGGGATGCCCAAAACTACTATCATAGATGGTCAGAATTCTGTCCAGCCGGTAGTAAGCGGGGCCAATGAAAGTATTATAGAGGGTTTTACCATTACCGGTAAGGGACCCAAAGTCGATGAAGCTGACCCTGGTCATGCTGTAGAATGTAAAGATGTATCTTTTGTTATCAAGAATAATATAATTAAAAATAATTATGGCAGCGGGATTTATGTTGCCGGAAAAAATGCGGCGCCCGAGATATTCGATAATAAAATATATAGTAATCAGGGAGCCGGTATTGG
Source organism: bacterium (assembly GCA_024277605.1). Lineage (GTDB taxonomy): Bacteria > SZUA-182 > SZUA-182 > SZUA-191 > JAJRXT01 > JAJRUS01. The sequence continues at coordinate 4,257 of JAJRUU010000110.1, read as the reverse complement.
CAATGAACATAATTCACGGGCGAAGATAATAGGCAATGAATGCTATAATAACACCCTTGCCGGAATCGGTGTGCGCCACCAGGCGGCGCCTTTACTGGACAACAATAGTCTGCACCACAATCAAATGGCCGGTATCGGCATTCAGCACAAAAACACTTCTCCCATAGTAAAGAATAATCATTGTTATTTAAATAAACTCTCCGGAATCGGTGTGGAGCAAGAGGCGTCCCCAACGCTGGAAGGCAATAAGCTGTACAACAATGGCCGCAGTGGGGTAGGTATAAAATCGGGCAGTAAGGTAACCCTCATAGCCAACACCATTAAGGACAACACTCTCTCCGGGATAGCGGTAATGAAGGATTGTGAGGTTAGCGTTAAAGATAATACCATTGCCGGAAATATTATGGCGGGAATAGTTGTTAACGATGGTTCTAAAGCTGAGATCGAACAAAATACCATCAGCTATAACGGGACTCAAGGGATAGTGTGCAGCTATTCTAAAGTTAATATATCCAAGAACACGATTAACGGCAACTCTCACCACGGTATAGCGATTTATCGCAAATCGCAAGCCCAAATAGCCGAAAACACCATAAATGATAATGGCTATGAAGATCGCCGCGGGGCGGGGATTATCGTTGTATCAAGCGATGACGTACAAATCAGTCACAATATGTTTGACGCTAATTACGGCCCTGGAGTATATGCCCATAAATCGTCGCCTCAGATTGAGCACAATGAGTTTATTAATGATATGGTATGTGTAAAGTACTATGCTTCTCCGACGGTAGCCCATAATGTTTTCTATAGCGCTAAAAGGGTCAAGGGAAAGAAGCATAAGAGTGGAGTGGATATAAGAGAAAACTCCAGCCCTATTATTAAAGATAACCGATTTTATGGTATATATGGTGTTTCCATCCGTTATGAATGCCGCCCGCTGATTATGAACAATACCTTCTCCGGTCAACACAAGGGTTCGGTTAAATCAGGACGCAGCGGGATTAAGGTGGATAAAAAGTCATATCCCATTATTAGCCAGAATGTTTTTTATAATGGCAATAAAGTGATGGCGGGCGGTAAATCGGTAACTAGCAATAAAACTATATTGCAGACTAATGTCAGGCTCAGGAGTATGAGAGACGGTAAAATCCCGGAAAAGTTTAAAAACATTATGCTCGTTATTGCCGATAACCTGTTTTTGAATTAACTCTATGAAATTAAAGCAAATAGTATTTATAATTAGTGCCGGGGTAATACTGGCAATTAATCCCCTGAGCGCTCAGGAGCCGGGGATGGAGCACCTGGATAAAGGCAATGAATACTATAAGGAAGGTGCGTTTGGCAAGGCGGAGCAAGAATATAAAATTGCCTGGGAAGAAGACAAGATATTGGATGCACTGGCTAATTTGGGTTTGTTGTATGATTTTCAATTCAACAATAACGAAATGGCGATAAAATATTATGCTGAATATATAGTCGCTGATTCTGAATATTCCGAAATAGATAAATTTAAAAAATTAGCCGAAAAGGCCAAGCTGGATTTAGAAAAGGAAAGGCAGTGGCGGCAGACGCTTAAAGAAACGGAGGCTGAAGTTAAGTCAATTCAAGCAGAATATCAAAAAATAGCAAAGCCTGCACTACCTCCGCAACCCCCAAAAGAGGGTTTTGGCGAGGGGCTGGCTCGATCCTGTTTGTCCTGTCATGCTGCTGGGTCTATGGGGCCTAAGGTTGATGTCATGGCTACCCATCCGGTAGGCCGGGTTCCCACGGGAAGCCTGGCCAAATCAGTTCCCGCCGAAGTAAGGTTTTATAAAGAAGGTGAGGTAATCTGCTTAAGCTGCCACGATCCGAAAAATATCCACTTTGGACAAGGCACACCGGGAAAGACCTATAAAGTGCTTAGGGTAGATACGGGGCCGGAAGGGGAGGAGATGCCACGCTTCTGTGCTATGTGTCATAAGGATAAATCCGCTTCCCGCTTCCTGGAGGGAGCCGATGAGGAGGGGGAAGTTATTCGCCGCCTTGAGTAAGCCGCTTATTTAGAATATAACAAGCGCATTGAATTTAAGATTACCGCCAGCGAAGAGAATTGGTGCAGCAGGGCGCCGCCGATCATACTGAGACTCCCTTCGGAAGCCAGCACCATCATCCCCAGATTAAACAATATCGCAAACCATAGATTCTGGTAAATAACGCGTAACGTACGGCGGGATAATTTGATTATTTGAGGTATACGTGATAGGTCATCGGTCATAAGCGCTATATCGGCGGCTTCGATGGCTATATCACTCCCCACCGCTCCCATAGCAATACCTACCTGAGCGGTAGCCAGTGCCGGGGCATCATTAACCCCATCGCCCACCATACCCACCTTGTAGCCCTTGTCTATCAACGCCTGCACCTGTTCCACTTTTTGGTGAGGCAGTAAATTAGCCAGGAAATCTTCGATGCCAAGTTTGCGGGCTATCGCTTTAGCTGTATCGTAATTGTCGCCGGTATACATGGCCACCGTTTTATTGATTCCCAATGCCTTCAGCTGATGTATAGTACTAAAAGCGTTGCGTCGCAGTGTATCCGCCAGGGTGATTATTCCACATACCTGAGCATGATGAGCCACTATGATAGCTGTTTCTCCCTGAGTCTCCCGGTTCTTGATATACGTTTCCATTTCCGGAGTCAGCGTAATAGCGTTTTCTTTAAGCAAGCGACGATTACCCAGGATGATGTTGATATCCTCATGTTTAGCTTTCACTCCCTGTCCCTGGTGAACTACAAAGTCGTCTGGAGTAGAAATTAATAGTTCCCACTCCTCGGCCTTTTGTAATATAGCTCCGGCAAGCGGATGTTCGGAGAGTTTTTCAGCAATGGCGGCAAAGGACAGTGTGTCCTCCTGGTCGCAGTTACGCCCGCAAAAATTTTTTACCTCAACCACTTTCGGCTTGCCATAGGTCAAGGTTCCGGTCTTATCAAATACCAGGCTGTTTAGTCTGCCGACATTTTCCAGCGCAGCGCCCCCTTTGATTAATAAGCCTGTACGGGCGGCGCTGGTAATAGTGGCAATCACCGCTACCGGGGTGCCCAGCACCAGGGCGCAGGGGCAGGCTACAATTAATACAGTAATTGCCCGGATAATATCGTGGGTTACAAGAAACACCAACACCGCTACCAATAGCGTGCAGGGGACAAACCATTGGGCAAAGCGATCTATTAAGCGTTGGGTGGGGGCCTTTTTCGCTCGCGCTTGTTCCACCATTTCTTTGATTTTTGCCAGTGAGCTTTGCTTACCGACATGGGTGGCCCGCACTCTGATGCTGCCGGAAAAGTTAAGACTTCCGGCATACACTTCATCCCCTACGGTTTTATCTGCCGGGAGTGATTCACCGGTTATGTTTGATTGATCTAAACTGGATGTTCCGAATACGATTATCCCATCTACGGCTACCCGCTCCCCCAGACGGATAAGCAGGATATCGTCTACTTGAACTTGATCCGTGGGAAGCTGTAACTCCTGGCCGTCTTTTATGACACACACCTTCTCCGGTACCAGCTGCATGAGATTCGTAATAGCTTTGCGGGCCTTATTTACGGTAACCGTTTCCAACTCTTCGCCTAATAACAGGATAAAGATTACCGTAGCCGCCTCCACCCATGCACCTACAATTAAAGCGGCCAAAGCGGCAATTACCACCAGTGCATCTACGTTTAATTGCTTTTGCTTTACTCCCCTTAAGGCATTTGCGGCAATGGAATATCCACCCAGAAGCAGGGCACATGAAGCCAGGATAGCTACTAAAGAGGGGGATATTATCCCCCACCATTCCAGTTGCCAGGCGGCTAAAGTCAGCGCCCCGCATCCCGAAACTATCCATTTATGTTTAATTTTGGACAACATAGTGAAATAATCCTTTAGTCTATGGTTTAGGTTTATCCGCTGAATCACAACTCTCACTGTTACAGCCCGAACAGCGCCCTTTTTTCTTGAATAAGGATCGATACAACAAATACAGAGTGCCGGCGAGGATTAATGCCAGCCATAAATAATCTGAAAATTCCATCTTAGCCTCCCAGTCCCAGAAAACTACCGCCCTGATAAATTATGAAAGACACAATCCAGGCCAGCATAAGTTCATATGTAACGGCTATCCAAAACCACTTCCAGGTTCCGAATTCATGCTTCATGGCTATGGCCACCACTAAGCACGGCATATAAAGCAACACAAACGCCATAAAGGAATAAGCGCCAAGCGGCGTGTAGGT
>JAJRUU010000109.1 GCA_024277605.1 bacterium | reverse complement strand
CGCCGCCAGGGCCACCTTGGCCTTAAACTCCTTACCAAATTTCCGCTTCTTCTCCATTAATTGACCTCCTTGTTAAGGGTGTTATTTTAACACCTCTCAAAACCTTAACAAGTGGTCCAGTTTTTGGGGAGTATTATAGGCTTCTCCTCTCCTAACCAAAACGCCCGGTGATATAATCTTCAGTCTGTTTCTTTTGTGGCTTAGTAAACATCTGCTTTGTAGCGTCAAATTCCACTACGTTTCCTTCATAAAAAAATGCGGTAAAATCCGAAACACGGGCGGCCTGTTGCATGTTATGAGTAACAATGATAATAGTATATTGCTTGCGTAGTTCTGCAATTAAGTCTTCTATGTGAGTGGTCGATTTGGGGTCTAGAGCTGAGGCAGGCTCATCCATAAGCAGTATTTCCGGGTCCACCGCCAGTGCCCTGGCAATACAAAGGCGTTGTTGTTGCCCACCGGAAAGTTCTAAGGCGCCCTTCTCCAAGCGATCTTTTACCTCATTCCACAAGGCTGCCCGCACCAGGCTTCTTTCCACAATTTCGGCCAAGTGAGATTTGTCTTTTGTCCCATGAATCCGGGGGCCATAGGCGACATTATCAAAGATAGATTTAGGAAATGGGTTTGGCTTTTGAAAAACCATCCCTACTTTTTTACGTAAGGCAACCACATCAGTTGCCCCAGTATAAATATTTTGATTATCTATTAAAACCTTCCCCTCAATTCGGACATCATCGATAATATCATTCATTCGGTTTAAGGTGCGCAAAAAGGTTGTTTTGCCACATCCGGACGGACCGATTAAGGCGGTAACCTGCTGAGTCGGGACATCTAGATCGATCTCAAACAGGGCTTGTACCTGGCCATAATAAAAGTTGAGGGATTGTGCGCTTATCTTAATGTTTGTCTTTACCATCGATACCTCTTTCTATAACGGCTACGCCAGAGGACTGCTATTATATTGATTCCTAAAACTAAGGTCAAAAGGACAAAAGCCGTGCCATATTGTTTAGGCAGGACTTTAGATACGTCGGGGTGTTGTGTGGCCAAAACATATAAGTGATAAGGCAGCGCCATAACCTGATCAAAGATAGAGTTGGGCAGTTTCGGCAGATAAAAGGCAGCTACAGTCAACAGGATAGGGGCCGTCTCCCCCGCAGCCCGCCCAATACCCAAAATAGCGCCGGTAAGCATTCCCGGCATGGAATATGGCAATACGTTTTTATAAATAGTTTCCCATTTAGTCGCACCTAAGGCCAGGCTTCCTTCTCGTAAAGATTGCGGTACGGCTTTTAGTGCCTCTTCGCTGGAAACTATAATAGTGGGTAAGATTAGACAAGCGAGGGTCAGGCTTCCCGCTAATATTGAAGCCCCAAATTTGAGGAAAAGAACAAATAGCCCTAACCCAAATAAGCCGAAAACGACAGAAGGAACTCCCGCCAAGGTAACAATCGCCAATCGTATACTTGAAGTTAGTCTTCCCTGTTTGGCATATTCTGAAAGATAGACGGCACTGGCCATTCCCAGCGGAAGGGCTATAGTAATTGTTCCTAAAACCAAACAAAGTGTCCCTATAATGGCGGGGAAAATTCCACCTTCCGCCCCGCTTCTTCGCGGAAATGCAAACAAGAATTCTGAATTAACATTGGGGAAGCCTTTCCAAATTATATCAATCAGAATATAAGCCACTAACAATACAATAAAGTAGGTCACTACCCGCATCAACCAATATATTGACGTTTCTAATACTTTGCTTTTCATAATTACCTGTTGTATTTATAATATATCGTGTTTGTCATTTAAAAACTCCGACTTGTCGGGTTAGGCCATCCGGTATTTCTTCAACACCTTTTGGGCAATCACATTAAGCACAAAGGTAGCCAATAACAAAACAATGCCCACGCAAAAAAGCGCCCGATAATGATCGCTGCCAAAGGGAACCTCACCCATTTCAGCGGCGATGGTAGCCGTCATAGTACGCACTGAGTCAAAGGGAGAAGCGGTGATAATGGCGGCGTTTCCGGTAACCATCATCACCGCCATCGTTTCCCCCACGACCCGCCCCATACCAAGCATTACCGCCGCAATTATGCCGGAGAGGGATGCCGGGACAGTAACCCTCCAGATGGTTTGCAGGCGGCTTGCGCCTAAGCCGAAAGAAGCCTCTTTATAGGCTTTTGGTACGCTCCGGATGGCATCCTCAGAGATGGATATTATGGTTGGAATGGCCATCAATGCCAGCAACAATGCCCCAGTTAAAGCTGTAAGACCAGTTTGAAGGCCGAATAAATCCTTTACTATAGGAGAAAGTACAACCAAACCAAAAAAGCCTAAAACCACTGAAGGGATACCCGCCAAGAGTTCAATGAATGGTTTAAATATTTCCCTTTCAGCCCGGCTTCCTATCTCAGATAGGTATATAGCGCTACAGACGCCAAAAGGTACAGCGATAATGGTAGCGATAGCGGTTACCAGTAATGAACCGGTAACCAGCGGCAGAATGCCAAAAGATTCTTTTTGGAAGGAAACCGGTACCCAACGGGTACCAAAAAGCTCAGCAAGACCGGGCTTTATAAGAAAAGGCCCGGCCTCCTTGCCAAGGAACAAGAATATGAGCCCAACAATAAGTATACTCATCGAGGCAGCCGCAAGCAGAATTATCTTGACCGCCTTTTCCTTCCAGGGTTGTTTAGTCATTGGCTTATAGCAACATATCCGGTTTCTTGCACTATTCTCTGCCCCTCCGGGCCGAGGCAGAAATCTATAAATTTTTTAACCAATCCTGTCGGGTTGCCATTGGTATACAAATGAAGCGGTCTGGCAATAGAATATTCACCAGACTTAACAGTATCGGGAGCTGGAACAATGGCTGGAGCGTCAGCATTTGCTTTAACCGCCACTATTTTTACTCTATCCCTGGCTTCTTGCGCGTACCCCAAACCAACATAACCAATTGACCATTTATCGGCAGATACTGATTGAATGATAGCCGAAGAAGCCGCCATCAAACGGGCTTTTGGGGTATAATCTTTTTTGGCTAAAACCTTTTCCTGGAAGAATACATAGGTGCCGGAGCTAGAATCCCTGGAAAGCACTACGATCTCTTTGTCGGGACCGCCAAGCTTGCTCCAGTTGACATAGGCGCCGGTAAAAATCTTGCCTAATTGTTCTATTGAGAGTTCGTTCACCGGATTTTCCGGGTTAACTACTACTGCAATACCATCGCGGGCAACCACGATCTCCTCAGGCTGAATTCCACTTTGCTCCGCCAGTTTCCACTCCTTATCTTTCATTTTACGGGAAGCCGCTGTAATATCAGTAGTGCCATTTAACAGCGCCGCAATTCCGGTTCCCGATCCGCCACCGGTTACAGAAATTTCACTGTCTTTGTGTTGCAACATAAAGTCTTCGGCCCAAGTACTTACCAAATGCACCATAGTATCCGAGCCCTTTATGGTAAGCGATTTTGAAGTATTATCACCCCTGGAACATCCAAAAAACATTAACGTCACCAAGAAAATTGACACTGTCAATAATGCACTTATTTTTTTCATCATCTCACTCCTTGCATTAAACCCGAAAAATCCGGGTCTTGTTATGGGCGAATCTACATTTAGTTGAAAATTATAAATTTATCAGCTTCCTGTTTCTGCCCCCTTGGGCAAACAAAATTTTATTGGACGTTGGTTTACAAGCCTTATCTCGCAAGGGATGTCTTGCGAACCCAGCCTGAATTTATGAATAACTCACCTTACGCAGGAATGCACGATCTATCAAAAACATATATCGTTAACCAGGACGCAAAGAACTTGTATTATATATTTGCGTAACATGAGTGAATAAGTCGGGTAAATAAATAGACTATACAAAGAACTATACCACAAATAATGCCTTCTAATTGTTAGAATTGTGTTAGAATTATACGAGAATGTGGTTAGCTGGTTAAACCCATCTTGACCACGCCAAGAGCGTATAGTCTTCTATAACAACTAGTTATGCTGTTTG
>JAJRUU010000108.1 GCA_024277605.1 bacterium | reverse complement strand
TGGCAAATCCCTTATTCTGCTGCACCCTGGTGATAGCGGCCGTCAAGGTCGTCTTCCCATGGTCCACGTGCCCTATGGTACCCACATTGACATGCGGTTTAGTCCGCTCAAATTTCTCCTTAGCCATCTAACCCCCTCCTCATTTTATCTTAAAAACTTTGTCTTAAACCTATTAATCCTCAGCCACCCAATGCCTTCGCCACTATCCCCTCAGAAATATGAGCGGGAACTTCCCCATAATGAGAAAATTGCATAGTATAGGTTGCCCGACCCTGGGTAAGTGAACGCACATCAGTGGCATAACCGAACATTTCCGCCAGCGGAACCAGTGCATTAAGCACCTGCACCCCCATCCGGTTCTCCATCTTTTCAATTTTTCCGCGCCGCGAATTCAGATCCCCAATGACATCACCCATATACTCTTCCGGCACCAACACCTCTACACCCATAGTCGGTTCCATCAGAACGGGCTTGGCTTTCTTTACTCCATCTTTAAACGCCATAGAGCCAGCAATTTTAAAGGCCATTTCAGATGAATCCACCTCATGAAATGAGCCATCAAACAGAACGACCTTCACCCCGGTCACCGGATAACCAGCCAGCACGCCACTTTCCATGGCCTCGGCAATCCCTTTCTGTACAGCTGGGATATATTCCCTGGGAATCGACCCGCCAACAATTTTATTTTCAAAGACAAAGTTTTCTTCACCAGATATCGGCTCTATCTCAATTTTCACATGACCATACTGCCCCCGCCCGCCGCTTTGCCGCACGAATTTGGCTTCAGCCATGCTCTTACTCTTTATAGTCTCCTTATAGGCCACCTGCGGTTTACCAACACTGGCCTGCACCTTGAATTCCCTCAGCATCCGGTCAACCAGCACCTCCAAGTGCAACTCCCCCATCCCAGAAATAACCGTTTGCCCTGTATCAGAATTAGTAGCAACCTTAAATGTTGGATCTTCGCTACTTAATCGCATCAGCGCTTCAGCCAGTTTTTGCTGATCGGCTTTGGTCTTGGGCTCAATAGCTACCGAAATAACCGGATCAGGGAAATCCATCGATTCCAGAATTACCTGATTTTTCTCATCACAAAGGGTGTCGCCGGTAGTGGTTTTTTTCAAACCTACAGCCGCCGCAATATCTCCGGCATAAACAGCACTGATGTCCTCCCGTTTATTGGCGTGCATCTTCAGCACCCGGCCTATTCTTTCCTTATGCCCTTTAGTGGAATTATATATATAAGAACCGCTAGTTAACGATCCTGAGTATACCCTGAAGAAAGTCAATTGGCCAACATAAGGATCATTCATTATCTTAAACGCCAAGGCGGCGAAAGGTTCATCATCGGCAGCTTTTCTAATAAGCTCCTTGTCGTCTTTCGGGGATAAACCCTTTATGGGTGGCACATCCGTCGGAGACGGTAAATAATCCACTACGGCATCCAACAACAGCTGCACTCCCTTATTTTTAAAAGATGCCCCGCAAATTACCGGGAAAAAAGCTATTTTCAACACCGCTTTACGAATACCTGTCCTAATTTCCTCCTCAGTTACAGGTTCACCCGATAAATATTTCTCCATCACAACTTCATCTTCATCGGCAATAGCCTCCAACATAGCTTCTCTAAAGCTGATTGCCTCATCCAGCAGATCCTTCGGTATTTCTTCCTCACGGTACACAGCACCTAATTTTTCATTATCATAAACAATAGCCTTCATTCTAACCAAGTCTATTGCACCCTTAAATTTATCTTCACTGTCAATGGGCAATTGAATCGGCACCGCTTTAACTCCCAGCCGCTCTTTCATCATCTTCACTACATTATGAAAGTCTGCCCCAACCCGATCCATCTTATTTACAAAAACAATTCTGGGTACCTTATATTTATCAGCCTGACGCCATACTGTTTCAGACTGAGGCTCCACACCGCCAACCGAGCAAAAAACCGCCACTGCCCCGTCAAGCACCCTAAGCGAGCGCTCCACTTCCACCGTAAAATCGACATGACCGGGGGTGTCTATAATATTAATCCGACTATCTTTCCACATACAGGTGGTCGCCGCAGATGTAATAGTAATACCGCGCTCTCGCTCCTGCTCCATCCAATCCATCTCGGCGGTTCCATCATGCACTTCGCCTATTTTATGCGTAATACCGGTATAATACAAAATGCGCTCGGTAGTGGTCGTTTTACCAGCATCAATATGCGCCATGATTCCAATATTTCTTGTTTTGCTTAAAGGTACTTGCCGTGCCATTATGTTTTATCTCTGGTTTGTTCATCTAACAAAGCCTTACTTTGGCCATTGTTTTGGTTTTAAGTTAACCGCTCCGCTCCCAACCCAACCAATTCAGTCAGGCCTTACACAGCCCGCCATTATATTACCATCTATAATGCGCAAAGGCCTTATTGGCATCAGCCATTTTATGAGTATCTTCTTTTTTCTTTATGGTTGAGCCACGCTTATTATACGCATCCAGCAGTTCAGCCGCCAGCCGCTCATCCATTGAATTCTCGCTGCGCTTCCTGGCGAAATCGATCAACCAGCGCATCGCCAAAGCAACACGTCGATCAGGTCGTACTTCCACCGGAATCTGATAAGTAGACCCTCCCACCCGACGGGACTTGACCTCCAACACAGGCTTGGCATTGGACATCGCCTGCTGGAATACCACTAACGGGTCCTCTTGGGTCTTATCCTGAATAATATCCAGCGCTCTGTACAAGATAGATTCCGCCAAGCTCTTTTTGCCGTCCTTCATAATACAATTAATGAAGCGAGCCACCATTTTACTTTTAAATTTAGGATCCGGCTGCACCCGACTCTTTTTTATAAGCTTCCATCTAGGCATTATTTAACCCTCTTAGCGCCATATTTGGAGCGGCTTTGTTTACGATCCTGCACTCCCATAGTATCCAGGGAACCTCGTACCACATGATACCTGACACCGGGTAAGTCTTTCACTCGACCTCCCCGAATCAGTACAATAGAATGCTCCTGCAAGTTATGACCAACACCGGGAATATAAGCAGTAACCTCCGCTCCGCTGGTCAACCTCACACGAGTCACCTTACGCAAAGCTGAATTCGGTTTTTTTGGCGTACATGTGTAAACCCTGACGCATACTCCCCGGCGTTGAGGACATGACTTTAAAGCCGGCGTATTGGGCTTGCGACTTGGAGTCTTACGTCCTTGTCTCACCAGCTGATTTATTGTAGGCATTAACTAACCTCCACTTAATTAAAAAAAACCGCTATTCGCTACTAGCTGACAAACTCCCGAAACGAATAACGGTTGTGTAGTCTTTTGTTCTCTCTTTGTATACAAAAAGTAAGACGGATTCTATCAGCAAGCAGTAAGTTTGTCAAGGGTTATTTGCGGTTAATTTCCAAATAAACCAAAATTTCCTCAGGGCACCGATTCTTAAGCTTTTTGGCTGTCTTACTTTTGTCATATATATTAATTTAAGAAGGATTACAGGTTATCATCCAGCGCCATCTCATGTTCAGGTTGTGGCTGCTTAATACCGACTTCCACAGAAACTTCCGGCTCGGCGACCTGACAGGTTATCTTCTGGTAATCTTTAAGTCCGGTACCAGCCGAAACAAGTCGCCCAACAATTACATTCTCCTTTAGTCCCCTCAAATAATCTATCTTACCGCAGATACTGGCTTCTGTGAGCACTCGAGTGGTCTCCTGAAAAGAGGCCGCTGAAATAAAGCTTTCCGTACTTAAGGAAGCCTTAGTAATTCCCAACAACAAAGGATTACCAGTTGCCGGCTCACCCCCTTTGGCAGCTACCCTTTCATTTTCATCCTGAAATCTAAATTTATCTATCTGTTCACCCATCAGAAAGCTGGTATCTCCTGGATCTTCCACCTTAATGCGCCGCAACATCTGCCGCACAATAACTTCAATATGTTTATCGTTAATGGTCACACCCTGAAGTCTATACACCTCCTGCACTTCATTAACCAGGTATTTTTGCAGCTCCTTATCTCCCAATATGGCTAAGATATCATGGGGATTGGAAGGGCCATCCATTAGTGGTTCGCCGGCTTTTACCATATCCCCCTCATGCACGTTCACATGTTTTCCGCGGGGAATCAAATATTCTTTTTCCACCCCTTCTTCATTAACTACCAATATCATTCTCATTCCCTTGACAAAACCGCCGAATTTCACCATCCCGTCAATCTCGGAAATAGTGGCATGTTCCTTGGGCTTACGGGCTTCAAATAGCTCAGCCACCCGCGGCAGACCACCTGTAATATCCTTGGTTTTGGTGGTTTCCCGAGGCATCTTGGCTACAATATCACCAGCGGAAACCATGTCGCCGTCTTTTGCTATCATATGAGCTCCGGCCGGCAATAGGTATTTTGCTACAGTTTTATTGTGTTCATCTTTTAATGATATCCGAGGTTGCAACTTTTCATCCTGGTGTTCCAAAATAACCTTCTGAGACATACCGGTAACCTCATCCAACTCCTCACGCATAGTTACCCCTTCAGCTATGTCCCGATATACCACTTTGCCGGCGACTTAGGTCAATATGGCGCTGGTGTACGGATCCCATTCCACCAGCACCTCAGCAACACTTACCCGCTGACCGTCCATAACCTTCAGTTTAGCTCCGTATACTACCGAATAGCGTTCTTTCTCACGACCATCTTCGTCTAAAATACCGATCCCGCCGTTACGATTCATGACCACCAGATAGCCCTGTTTGTTGCGAACCGTTCTTAAATCATAATATTTTATCACCCCTGGATTTTTAGCCTCCAAGGTGGTTTGTTCAACAATCCGGCTGGCAGTACCGCCAATATGGAAGGTACGCATTGTAAGCTGAGTTCCCGGCTAGCCAATGGACTGAGCTGCCAACACTCCCACAGCCTCTCCCAAATCAATCAACCTGCCGGTAGCCAAATTACGCCCATAACACAACGCACATAAACCACGCTTTGCGAGACAAGTCAAAACCGATCTTATCATTACCTCTTTAACCCCGGCATTTTCCAGTAAGTCAGCTAACTTTTCATCGATCTCGGTATTGGCGGAAACCAACAATTCTCCATTCAGGGGATCGAGCACATCCTCCTGAGTTACCCTGCCTAAGATACGGCCCTTCAAGGGAGCAATAATCTTTCCTCCCTCCACAATGGGAGTCACCAAAATACCGCCCAACGTATTGCAGTCATGCATGGTGATGATAACATCCTGGGCCACATCCACCAAGCGTCGGGTAAGATAGCCTGAATCTGCCGTTTTTAAAGCCGTATCGGCTAATCCTTTACGAGCCCCATGCGTAGAGACAAAGTACTGCAACACATTCAGTCCTTCCCTGAAATTAGCCGTAATGGGTGTTTCAATAATTTCACCAGAAGGCTTAGCCATCAATCCACGCATACCGGCCAACTGTCTAATTTGCTGTTTAGAACCCCGGGAGCCTGAATCGGCCATCATAAATATGGGATTAAACTCGCCCGACTGTTTTTTATCCCTATCATCACTTTTAAGATTGACAAACATTTCTTCGGCAACCTGTTCGGTAACATGCGACCAAATGTCCACTACTTTGTTATAACGCTCACCATCAGTAATAATCCCATCCAGATATTGTTGCTCAATAGCAACAACCTCTTTTTCTGCCTGGGCAATCATCTCCGGCTTACGCGAGGGAATGCGCATATCATCTATAGAAATGGAAATACCGGCGATCGTAGCATATTCAAACCCGATATCCTTTATGCGATCCAATAATTCAATGGTCGCCTCCCTACCTATTCTACGATAGCAATCAGCTACCAGTTCGCTCAGCTCCTTCTTGCGCATCACCGTATTCTGAAACGGCAGTCCCTCCGGCAAGCACTCACTAAACAATACCCGGCCAACCGTCGTTTCTATCACATTTTTATCCACTCGCAGTCTAATTTTAGCTTGTAAATCAATTACCCCATCGTCGTATGCAAAGCGCGCCTCGTCAGCGGTGCCAAATACCATACCCTCACCCTTTACCATTTTTTGAGCCTTGGTCAGGTAATAGCAGCCTAATACAATGTCCTGGGAAGGCACAGTTACAGGGTCTCCACTGGCCGGTGAAAGTATGTTGTTTGTGGATAGCATCAACATGCGGGCCTCTGTCTGAGCCTCGATAGACAAGGGTACATGAACCGCCATTTGATCCCCGTCAAAATCAGCATTAAAGGCTGCACAGACTAACGGGTGAATCTTGATGGCATTACCCTCTACCAGCACCGGATCAAATGCCTGAATTCCCAAACGGTGTAAGGTCGGAGCCCGGTTAAGCAGTACCGCATGCTCATTTACCACTTCCTCTAAAATGCCCCACACTTCAGGTTTCTGCTGCTCCACCATCTTCTTGGCGCTCTTAATAGTGGAGCTATATCCCTTCTCTTCCAACTTGTTAAAGATGAAGGGCTTAAACAATTCCAGCGCCATTTTTTTGGGCAACCCACACTGGTTGAGCTTCATCTCCGGCCCGACAACCACTACTGAGCGGCCCGAGTAATCTACCCGTTTACCAAGCAGGTTTTGGCGAAACCGCCCCTGCTTTCCTTTAAGCATGTCGCTTAAAGACTTAAGCGGCCGGTTGTTGGGACCCCTCAGTATCCGCCCTCGACGACCATTATCGAATAAGGCATCCACTGACTCCTGCAGCATACGTTTCTCATTGCGGATAATCACCTCCGGGGCTTTCACTTCCTGAAGTCTTTTGAGCCGATTATTTCTATTGATCACCCGCCGATAAAGATCATTTAAATCTGAGGTGGCAAATCTCCCGCCATCTAACGGCACTAGTGGCCGCAACTCCGGCGGAATGACTGGAATCACCTCCAGAATCATCCATTCAGGCTTATTTCCCGAATTCAGGAAAGCCTCGACAACCTTAAGGCGCTTAGTAATACGCTTTTTGCCTTGAACTGAGGTAACTACTTTCATCTCCTGGCGCAACCTGGTCGCTAACTCTTTCACTTCCACCATTCGCAGCAACTCTCGAATGGCCTCTGCCCCAATCCCGGACACAAAGGCATCCTGACCATATTCATCCCGTGCTTTCCGGTACTGCTCCTCAGTCAACAGCTCTTTTTCTTTAAGCGGTGTATTCCCTGGACTAATTACTACATGCGACTCGAAGTATAAGATTCGCTCCAACTCTCTTAAGGTCATATCAAGCAGGTTACCTATACGGCTGGGCAACCCCTTAAAAAACCAAACATGAGACACCGGAGAGGCCAATTCTATATGAGCCATGCGCTCCCGGCGCACTTTGGACTGAATAACCTCTACCCCGCATTTGTCGCAGACAACACCGCGGTGTTTCATCCTTTTATACTTACCGCAGTTACATTCCCAATCCCTGGTAGGGCCAAATATTTTGGCACAAAACAGTCCGTCCTTTTCAGGTTTAAATGTGCGGTAGTTAATGGTCTCCGGTTTCTTTACCTCGCCAACGGACCACTGCCTTATTTTTTCTGGTGAAGCCAGCCCTATACGAATAGCTTCGAATCGAGCCTTTTCCTTGGGTTTTTCTAAATATTTCATCCGTTCCAATGAACCTCCCCCTTGTTTAGGGTAGAATCAAGTCTAATAGATTAAGCCTTATCTAGGACTACCTATAAAAATCGTCTTTTTGCTCAATCCCGGCGTTATGCTCAAAATTTAATCTTCAAAATATCAGATAAATGTCTGTGGCTAAATTTTCCGCAGGCCTTGCCCTTGAATAAAAATTCTTATTGTGGACATATCCCTTTTGGGGACAGGTCCCCTTCTTCGAGGCAGCCTTAAGGCTTTCCTTCTCCCTGTTCCAACAAATCTATATCCAGACACAAACTCTGTAATTCCTTAATCAGAACATTAAACGACTCAGGAACATTAGCCCCGCTAATAGATTCCCCCTTAACAATCGCTTCATAGGCTTTGGTGCGGCCCTGCACATCATCTGATTTGATAGTAAGCATTTCCTGAAGGCAATAGGCAGCGCCATATGCCTCCAGAGCCCAGACTTCCATCTCTCCAAAACGCTGACCGCCAAATTGGGCCTTACCTCCCAACGGTTGGTGGGTAATCAATGAATAAGGGCCAATAGAGCGAGCATGAATTTTATCATCTACCAAATGCGCCAACTTCAGCATATAAATATAGCCCACGGTAACTTCCTGACGCAAAGGCTCACTCGTACGTCCGTCACGCAGCACGGTCTTACCGGAGACAGGCAGGTTGGCCTCCGTCAAGCATTCACGTATCTGCTCTTCCGAGGGCCCTTCAAACACCGGCACTGCCATATAGAGGCCCAGCGCTTTTGCCGCCCAGCCTAAATGGGTCTCCAGGATTTGCCCCACATTCATCCGCGAGGGAACTCCCAACGGATTCAATATAATCTCAATCGGTGTCCCATCAGGCAGATACGGCATATCCTCTTCAGGCACTATCTTGGCGATTACCCCTTTATTACCGTGACGCCCAGCCATTTTGTCACCTACCGAAAGTTTGCGCTTTATGGCAATATATACCTTAACCAACTTAATTACTCCCGGCGCCAACTCCCCGCCTACACTCAACTTTTGAATTTTGTCGCTATAAACGGTCTCCAACAAATCAATTTGAAGCTCAAGCTCTGTTCTGATGTTGTCCAGCTGTTCCTGAATGCTCTTGTCCTTAACCTTTATCTTTCCTGCTTTAAGCAGATATGTTTCCAATTCGGCTAACAGCTTACTGTCGAGTTTCTGCCCCTTGGCAGCTATGCTCTTGTCGGATGTCTGACACTCTATTTTTTCTGTCAGCGTCTGTCCTTTCAGCAGCGATTTGGCCTTACTACAACTATCCTTCCTGATCACCCGAATTTCATCCCGCAAGTCTTTATTTATTCTGGTTTGCTCATCTTCCTCAATGCTCTGGGTGCGCTTATCCTTATCAACACCTTTGCGGGAAAATACTTTGGCATCTACCACCACGCCTTCAATTCCAGGCGGTACAGTGAGCGAGGCGTCTTTGACATCCCCGGCCTTTTCCCCAAAGATAGCCCGCAATAATTTCTCCTCCGGGGTAAGCTGTGTTTCTCCCTTGGGAGTAACCTTGCCCACCAACACATCTCCGGGCTTGACTTCTGCACCTATCCGAATAATTCCACTCTCATCCAGATTTCTCAAGCTCTCTTCACCTACATTGGGAATATCGCGGGTAATCTCCTCCCTGCCCAATTTTGTATCACGAGCTTCGATACTAAACTCTTCTATATGAATCGACGTATAGCGATCGTCTTTCACCAATTTCTCGCTAACGATTATGGCATCTTCAAAATTATATCCTCTCCAGGGCATAAAGGCCACCAACACATTCTGTCCCAAAGCAAGCTCCCCGAGCCTGGTAGCCTGACCATCAGCAATCACCTGTCCAGTCTTTACTTGCTGACCACAATTAACGATCGGCTTTTGGTTTATGCAAGTATTTTGATTGGAGCGCTGAAATTTAACCAGGATATATTTATCTATTCCAGTATCACTGACCTCCCCATCAACAACTAATGATTCATCAGCTCTAATAATAATGCGATTAGCGGTAACGCTCTCCACTATTCCAGCGCGCTTAGCCAATATTACCCCACCGGAATCACGAGCCACTATACTCTCCATGCCTGTGCCAACTACCGGTGCATCAGGGTTCAGCAAAGGTACCGCCTGACGCTGCATATTGGAACCCATCAAGGCCCGGTTAGCGTCATCATTCTCCAAAAAGGGAATCAAAGCGGTAGATACGCTAACCAACTGCTTGGGAGAAACATCCATATAATCCACCTGTTCCGGGGGCACCATTACAAAGTCACCGTGTCTACGGGCGGATATCCTTTGAATTGTAAAATTTCCCTTCTCATCCAGGGGAGCGTTTGCCTGAGCAATAGTATGGTTTTCTTCATCAATCGCAATTAAATACTCAATCTTATCGGTAACCCTGCCATCCACTACTTTACGATACGGGGTCTCAATAAATCCATAATTATTAACCCTGGCATACGTACTCAAGGAAGTTATAAGTCCGATATTAGGACCTTCCGGGGTTTCAATCGGACAGATCCGGCCGTAATGGGTGGGGTGCACATCACGGGCTTCAAATCCAGCCCGTTCACGGCTCAATCCACCCGGCCCCAGGGCGCTCAAACGCCGCTTATGGGTTAACTCAGCCAAGGGATTGGTTTGATCCATAAACTGGGAGAGTTGACTCGAACCAAAAAATTCTTTGATAACTGCGCTTACCGGCTTGGAATTCACCAGATCGTGGGGCATAATAGTATCCAAATCGCAAATACTCATGCGCTCGCGTATGGCTCGCTCCATGCGCACCACTCCCACCCTGAACTGGTTTTCCAACAATTCTCCCACAGACCTTACCCGGCGGTTACCCAAATGATCAATGTCATCGACTTCACCCTCACCATTGGGCAGCTTATATAAATAGTTGATAATTTCTATGAAATCTTCACTGCTTAAGGTGCGGTTCTCCAAAGGACCATTTAAGCCTAACTTTTTATTGATCTTTAATCTGCCTACCGGCGAGAGGTCATAAATCCTTGGATTGAAGAACATTTCGCTGAATAGATAGCGGGAGTTTTCCACGTTAGGTGGATCGCCGGGCCGCATACGCTTATATATTTCTATGCGCGCCGCTTCCTGGGTTTTCACCGTATCACGAGCCAGCGTATCCCGTATACCGACACCCACTCTGCTCTTTTGGGACAGTAAATTAAATGTAACCCCGCCTAAGCCGGCCAGGTTAGCCAGACTAGGCTCATCAATCTCCTGGTTACACTCCAATATGATATCGCCCAATTTTTCATCCACTACATCCTGCGCGCTGATGCGGCCTTGAAGCTGAGACAGGCTGATTGGAAAATGGGTAATCTCCATTTACTGCATTTTCTTTATTACTGCTTTGCTGAATTTATTATGCGCCTTCAGCAATACATTCCCTTCAGCATCCACTATATCGGCAGTTGCCCGTGAACCAGCATGAACTTCAGCATCCAGCTTAACCAGAACCTTACCCGAGGGGGTCAGATTCACCTCTTCCTTTGCATAGAATAGCGATAGTATCTGTTCATCGGTACCACAACCCAATGCCCTGAGCAATGTAGTTCCCAAAAGCGCCCGGCGCCGGTCTATTTTTACCTTCACCAACCGGTCGGATCCTAGCTCAAATTCTACCCAAGAACCCCGATAGGGAATTAAGCGGGCAGTAAAGCCGGGATTTATACTTGTGTGATCGCGATTCTTTTCCTGACTGAAAAATATTCCCGGCGAGCGATGCATCTGACTTACTACCGTGCGTTCAGTACCATTAATGACAAAGGTTCCTTGTTCGGTCATCAATGGTATTTCACCCAAGTAGACTTCCTGCTCCTTCACTTCCAGCACTATCTTGGTGTCAGCTTCTTTATCCCGTTCACACACCTCTAACTGAACCCTTACCTTCAGTGGAGCAGCATACGTTACCCCTCGTTGACGGCATTCCGGTACATCATATTTGGGGTTGCCAAAGGAGTAAGACACAAACTTCAGAGAGGATGTCTTTTTTAAATCAAAAATAGGAAATACGCTGTTGAACACAGCTTGTAATCCAACATCTTCTCTTTTATCGGGAGACACAAATGCCTGTAGAAAACGTTCATATGAGCCTTTTTGCACCTCTATCAGGCTGGGAATTTCCATGACATGAGGGATGCGGCCAAAACTTTTTCTCTCTCTTGGACCTGCCCCATTACTTGACATATACTTACCTCTTATTTTTAGCCCTATGCTATCAGCTTTAGTCACTGATAGTATATAGTGAATATTACCAGCTAAGCATTAATTATTACTTTATTTCCGCCGTGGCGCCCGCCTCCTCTAGCTTAGCCTTAATATCCTTGGCTTCTTCTTCAGACACATTTTCCTTAACCGGTTTAGGGGCATTATCCACTAAATCCTTCGCCTCTTTCAGCCCCAATCCGGTTATCACTCTGACCACCTTTATTACCTGGATTTTTTTATCCCCAATACTGGTCAGATTAACCGTAAATTCGGTCTGCACCTCAGCGGCAGCCTCAGCGGCCCCAGCCTGGGGCGCCATCGCCGGTGCGGCAAAAGAGGCCGCACTGACCCCGAATTTATCCTCCAGATCTTTAACTAATTCGGACAATTCCAACACACTCATCTGTTCAATAAATTGAATTACATCGTCTTTGGTTACAGCTTCCATACCTTCCTCCTTTTATGTATTTAAGCAGATTTTTTTTGTTTTATAGCATCCAACACTAGCACCAACTGACGCAGGTTAGCTTGCAATACCCCTATTAGCTTTACAGATGGAGCCTGTAGAGTTCCCAACAACTGCGCAATGAGAACATCTCTGCCAGGTAGATCAGCTAAGTGCCTGACCTGCTGGATATCAATAACTTTTCCTTCTACAAGCCCGGCTTTCAGTTTAAGTTTTGCATTCTCTTGAATAAAGGCCTTCAGCACCTTAGCCGGCAGAACCGAATCCTTGTGGCTATAAGCAATTCCGGTAGGGCCGGATAAGTGTTCGTGCAACGCCTCTTGTCCGATATTAGTAGCCGCCTTACGCAACAAGGTGTTTTTGGCTACTTCATACCCTACATCTTGTGCCCTGAGCCTATTTCTAAGCTCGGTCATCTGGGCTACATTCAATCCACGGAAATCGGTTAATACCGCCGATTTGACAATCTGCAACCTCTCCTGCCATTCGGCTACTTGCTGCTTTTTCTCTTCCCTGTTCAACTTGTCTCCCTTATATTCTTATGACCTTGCGTAGTTCTTGCAAGCTGGTTTTTACTCCAGGCCCCATAGTAGATGAAAGGGCAACTCCTTTTATGTACTGTCCCTTGCTGGCAGCCGGTTTCAATCTGACTACAGTTTCCAGAAATGCCTGTACATTTTCTTCTAGCTTGTTAATATCAAAAGATACTTTGCCGACTGGGGCATGTAAAATACCGGCCTTATCGACCCTGAACTCGATCTTGCCTGCCTTAAATTCCTCGACTGCCCGTGCTACATCGAAGGTAACCGTATCGGTTTTGGGATTAGGCATCAAGCCCCGCGGACCTAAAATCCGCCCCAACTTACCAACACTGGACATAATGTCCGGAGTAGCTATGGCCACATCAAAACCAAACCAGCCGCCCTTTACCTTCTCCATCAATTCATCGGCTCCCACAAAATCGGCCCCAGCGTCTTTAGCCTCTTTCTCTTTATCCCCCTTAGCAAACACCAGCACTTTTACCTGTCGACCACGACCATGGGGCAATACCACCGTACCGCGCACCATTTGCTCTGCATGTCGCGGGTCTACCCCTAAATTGACGGCAATTTCCACCGTTTCATCAAACTTAGCAAAACCGGCTTCCTTAATTGCCTCCAATGCCTGCTTAAGGCTATACCCGTCTCCCCCGGTCATTTTTTCTTTCGCCTGAGTATATTTTTTGCTGCGTTCCATCTAAGTCCCCTTCTCACCCGACTTGTTCGGGTCTTATAATAAAGCAACTAAACATTTAATTTATAATCTCGATCCCCATACTCCTGGCAGTACCCTCGATAATCTTTAGCGCGCCTTCCAAATTAACCGCATTTAAGTCCGGTTGCTTTGTCTTGGCAATCTCCTGCACCTGTTCCTTAGTAACTTTGCCGATCTTCTCACGGTTGGGAACACCGGAACCCTTAACTATCCCGGCAGCCTTCTTAAGCAAGGTCGCAGCCGGCGGAGTTTTGGTAATAAAAGTGAAGGTTCTGTCCACATAGGCGGTAATTACTACCGGAATAATCATCCCCTCCTGCCCCTTGGTTCTATCATTAAAGGTTTTGCAAAACTCCATAATATTTAAACCGTGCTGACCCAAAGCCGGGCCCACCGGAGGAGATGGATTGGCTTGTCCCGCCGGCACCTGAAGTTTTATAAGCGCTTTTACTTGTTTGGCCATAATTTTTTCCTTATTTGCCTATTTGAAAAATACACCGCTTAAGCTTAATTAAGCCTTGCCCACTTGCAGAAAATCCAGCTCAACCGGGGTGGAGCGGCCGAAGATACTTACCAAAACTCTCAATTTACCGCGTTCTGGATTCACCTCATCTACAATACCGGTAAAACCGCTAAACGGACCTTCCATAATTTTCACCATTTCACCACTTTCAAATAATACTTTAGGCTTGGGCTTATCCTCGCCTTCTTTTATCTCATTTAAAACATTCTGCACCTCTTCTGCGCTAAGAGAGGTCGGGGTCGTACCGGTACCCACGAAACCGGTCACCTTAGATGTATTCTTAACCACATGCCAGGTCTCATCGTTTAATTCCATCTCGATTAGTAAATATCCAGGATAAAATTTCCGGCTGCTTATTTGTCGTTTACCCTTTTTGAACTCCACCACATTCCCGGC
>JAJRUU010000107.1 GCA_024277605.1 bacterium | reverse complement strand
CCGAATAATTCGGGCATTATTAACAGCAAAACCACATCTGCCTAATAATATTAACTTTGTCAGCTTCCACACAATAATTTTCAGGCAAGCAAAGTTATCATGGACGTTGGCTTTAGACTCTTTTTGATAATAAGTCCAGGCCATGCCTGGTCTGGCAAATCATATATAAACTTATGAATAGATCAGGATGAGAACTCAGTATTTATAACATTCATGAAATGAGCCTGAATTTGCCTTCAATGAATAAAGACAAAAAGTGGATTATTCACCCTCCCCAGCCGGAATATCGGGAGAGACTCGCTCAGGCGCTTTCTGTGAGTCCCCTGTTGGCTCAATTGCTGCTAAACCGGGGAATAAGCGACCCCGAAAGAGCCAAATTGTTTTTAGGGGGTGAACTGGAAGATTTATGCTCTCCCTGGCTGATGAAGGACATGCATAAAGCGGTAGCCAGAATTAAGCACGCCATAGGCAAAAAAGAAGGCATCTGTATCTATGGCGATTATGATGTAGATGGCATTACCGGCACAGCCCTGTTAAGCCGGGTACTAACCAGGCTGGATGTCCCGCATGAGACGTATATCCCCCAGCGGGTTAGCGAGGGTTACGGCATCCACTTGGCTGCACTGGAAAAGCTGCGGCAGCGAGAGATAAAACTCATTATTACAGTAGATTGCGGTATCAGCAATCAAGCAGAGATTGCCCAGGCACACGCGTGGGGGATGGATGTAATAATCACCGACCACCACCAGCCGCCGATTGAGCTTCCAGCGGCACATGCTATTTTGAACCCCAAGCAGACGGAGTGCAATTATCCTGATGTTTCCCTGGCGGGGGTGGGGGTGGCGGCCAAACTGGCGCAAGCCTTAGCGGGCGAAGAAAAAGGCTGGGATGTGCTGGCAGAACACCTGGATTTGGTTTGCTTAGGCACTGTGGCGGATGTCCTGCCGCTTATCGGCGAGAACCGGATTCTGGTTAAACATGGATTAAAGCGGTTGACAGATAGGCCAAAATTGGGTATAAGTGTACTTAAGGAAATCGCCGGATTAAGCGGTGATGAAGTTAGCGTATGGGATATTGCTTTCCGCTTGGCTCCGCGTATAAACGCTGCCGGTCGGGTCGGCGATCCTAACGTTGCCCTCCAGCTGATGTTAACTTCTGCGGTGGAAGAAGCGGGTCGAATTGCTCGACAGTTGGATGATGAGAATCGGCGGCGCAAGGTTATAGAAGAGCAAATACTGGCGGATTGCAGGCGCCAATGGGAGTCTAAAGCGGCCAGCGGGCCACAGGGAGCCATTGTCCTTGCGGCCCCTGACTGGCATATAGGAATTGTAGGGATTGTCGCCTCCAAGTTGGTAGATGAATACAATTTACCTACGCTGTTGATTTGCAGTAAAACTGAGCCGGCCAAGGGTTCGGCGAGGAGTACCCCGGGCTTTCATTTATATGAAGCCTTAACTGCTTGTCAGGCGCTGTTAGTTGGCTATGGAGGGCATCAATATGCTGCCGGTCTGACTATCAGGCAGGCGGATATTCCGGCGTTGCGGGATAAATTAAATCAAATTGCACTGGAAACTATCAAGCCGGAAGATTTGGTCAGGCAGCTCACAATTGACGGAGAACTCGAGCTGGATGAAATACGGCTGGAGCTTATGCAGGATATAGCTCAACTGGCTCCCTTTGGAGAGGCCAATCCCATCCCTACCTTTTGCGCCAGGGGTGTTCAAATGATAAAGTACCCCCGGAAGGTAGGCAGTAACCATTTGAAAATGAAACTGCGCCAGGGACAGAAAATATTTGATAGTATCGGTTTTAACATGGGGACATTACACTCCGAGTTATGCCAACGCATAAACACTCCAATTGATATAGCCTTTCAGCCACAGATGAATACCTGGCAGGGCAGAAGTCAGCTTCAGTTAAAACTAAGCGATATCCGGTTTGGATAGTTTAACACAGCGGGTAAAAGTACATAGGGTTTATATATGCGAAAGGGAAGCAACAGGCGGTATTATTTTAAGCTGTGGTTTGGCTTGGTTCTGCTTTTAATTACTTACGGAAAGCCCTATGCTCAACAAAACCCTCACGATCTCTCTTCTAAAAAATTAATTATCCTGGCTCAGGAATCTTCCCCTCCGGCAATTGGCGATACCCAACCTTTAGATGAGTTACTCGGTCTAAGTCTTCAACCCCCGGACGCCGACCCCGGTGAAGACCCTCTGGCTTTAGATGATGTGCTGATGGGAGATTCTGCACCGCTGCCTGAACAGCCATTTGGTTCGATGTTCTCGGCAAATAAAATACTGGAAGCGTATGGCAACTTTATGAAGATGACGGCGACGAATAAAACCAAGGGGGCAGAAAGCGCAACTCAACAGGCGAAAGACAATCCTATCTGGAAATTCCATAGTTGGTTACAGCAGCAAATCGAAAGGATGGAGGACGAGCAACAACAGGAGCAAGGGATAGAGGGCTTATGTTTTGTGTGTCATAATGGAGAGTTTGTGAAAAATTACAACTTCTCAGGAGACCACAAAGGGATTAGACAAGTATTTGAACTTAATTCGAGACATCCGGTCATTGATTCAGAAAAATCAACCCTGTATGACCCGCTATTTCCCAATGATCCCACTAGATCAGATCCCATATGGGCACGCAAGATACAGTGTACCACCTGCCATAATCCGGCAGTGGTTACCGGAAAAACATCTGAAGGGGGCTATCCCTTAACCCTGCCGACTGAGCCTGAAATCCCCTATTCGCAAAAACTGATCGATGGTTGGCCCACACTGGACAACCCACCATGGCCGCACGATACCCCTCCGAAACCATTGATATACGCCCGGCCATATAAAGAAGACCCGGATCCGAATGTGGTAGGGGATGAGGTTTTGGGTCCTGATGAAATGGATTTACCTGATTTTCCATCTTTTTGCCAGACGTGTCATCGTCAAATTTCCGGGCGGTATGGGATGAGTAATAATTACTCTCGCTTAAAATTTGACCCTATCCGATATATCAAGGGAGACGGGGGCGGCGTGGTGGCTACGCATGGATTGGCCCGGGGCAGGGAAAGTGCGCACGATAACCTGCGCTTGAAAGAGCCTTTCTATTCCCTGCGGCACGATGAAGAGGGAAATACAATTGCCAATCTCTACCTCTCCTGCACCGATTGTCATGAACCCCATGGTTCAGAAAACCCTTTCCTCATTCGTACTATGGTAAATGGAAAAAAGGGAATAAAGGTTGACCGTAAGCGGTTCTTTGAGTTGTGCAACGCATGTCATGAAATTACCAACCCATGGCCGGGGGGTTATCCCCACGGGAGTCCGGGGGATATGAATGAGCGAAATTGCATTGAATGCCATAATCATTCGGCTGGCGGCGGAAGGTTCTAGGACCGAATCATCACCGCCCATCACCTATCAAATAATTCCAACAGTTTTAACTGGTTAAATTAATCCAATATTGACGGCATTCTCGGAGGGTGCCCAGTGGGAGTGTGCCCTCTCTGTTTACCCAGAACGAGGCAACCTTTCAAGGTTCCCAGTAAGATGAGTTATATAATTTATGAGCCCAAATAAAGATATTGTGCAGCGGGTCCGTGCGCACTTTGATGGTGGTTTTAACTGCGCTGAGGCAGTATTATTAGCCGGTGCCGAGCATTTCGGGCAAGGAGCAAATAACATTCCGCGCCTGGCGACTCCTTTTGGTGGAGGGCTTTCAGGGAATGGGCATGCCTGTGGAGCGCTTACCGGGGGATTAATGGTCATCGGGCTGTGTCATGGTCGGGATGAGGCAAAAGCCCTGGAGCAAAAACGCAATGCCTGTAAGCTGGCGGATCGTTTTATGGAAGCCTTTAGCAAGCGGTTTGGATGTGTAGATTGTGCTGAACTCACCGGGATCGATTTCAAAAGCATTTTGGGGGCACAGAAATATAAAAAAAGTGTGCATGCCGAGGTTTGTGTTCCGATCGTAGAGTTTGTAGCTGAATGGTTAGGGAAGAATTTAGGCTAATTAACCTGATCTATTCATAAACTCAGACTAGATTCGCCAGACCTCTTGTGAGATAAGGTGCATGAGCCAACGTCCAATAAAGCTTTGTTTGCCCAAGGCGGCGGGAACAGGAAGCTGATAAATTTATACTTTTCAACTAAATG
>JAJRUU010000106.1 GCA_024277605.1 bacterium | reverse complement strand
GAGATAAATTTGAGCGTAAGTTTGCCGGAAAAACCGACTTTTGTATCAGGTTGATAATTAAAAATCGTTTGTCTGCAGATTTATTTATTAATTGCGGCTTGTTCACTATTTTTGACAACTTAAGCCCGACAGACTCCTAGGCTTAATTACTAAATTTGCTGAAAAACAGCCGGGTCTTGGGCGTACGGCTTTGATGAAGTATCTGTATTTTCTCAAAGAGATTTACAAAGTTCCGCTAGATTATTATTATTTCCAGTTGTACACCTACGGCCCTTTTGATGCCGATGTGTTGGATGATCTTAGTTATGCTGAAAGACTGGGAGCGGTGAGAAGTGATTTACACTCTTATGAAACAGGGTATGGATACCAAATATTCAAGGGAGAAAAGGCGGATGAAATAACACAGGAAGCTTCCGAATTTTTGAAAAGGTATGAAGGTAAAATTGATGCGGTAGTAAGTGAATTTCAAGGTTCTACCGCTTCCGATCTTGAATTGATAGCTACTATAATTTATGTTGACCGTGAGTTCCATAACAAAAATAGGCCCACAGAAATTCAAGGTATAATCAATAGAACTCACGATATAAAACCTCGCTACAGCAAAATCGAAATAGGGAGCAAAGTTGGGTCCCAGGTAGGAAGACTTTGGTCTATAAAGCAGGTAGACTAATTAAGAGTTATGGAAGTTGGATTGTAAAGGGTGACAGACTTCTAATATGCAGTTAAGGGTAATAAATTTATTCATGGTGGGAGCAGCGGGCGTCTTGGTCGGCTTTGCTGGCGATTACTACCACAAAATTACAATGCCGCCAGATGACTCTCACAATTTTAAAGCCTGCCCTATAGAACAACCCCACCAAATCTTCCTCATTAATAGCCTTAAACATGTGCGGATCATCGGTTTTCAGCGCTTCTATATCTGCTTCCGACATCCCTTTTTCCCGCATGCACTTGATCCAGTCATCAACCAGGATTTGATCCATGAATTCCGAGCCGGTGAGCATCGGATCAGCCAACACCATACTGCCGGTAGGCGCTAGCATGTCATAGCAGCCCTTTAAGAATTCAAGCCTTCTGTCCGGGTGGATATCATGCAGCAGCAGGGAGCAGGTGATAACCTTGCAGCAGCAGCCTATATGGGACTTTAACGTTCCGATGTCCCGTATGTCTTTATTGAAAATTTGGAATCTCTTTTGATTACAGTATTCTTTAAGCCGGGTGGAGACCGCTTTACAGACATGCTCGCTTATTTCAAGCCCCACGACGCTGGTATCAGGTGATGCCGCCAGCAGGCGCTCAGCTAAATGCCCATCCCCCAGCCCCATTTCCAACACTGTGCGGCAGTTACAATGGCGCGACTCGGAGATACAGATAGTGGCCTTAACCACGGTATCGATTAACTCCTCATACCAGGGCACAACCTTCCTGATTCGGGCCGGGTACAGATTAGGGTATTCAGGGGCTAAATGATCCATTTTTCACCATATTATTTGTAAAGGGCGCTTCGGCCTTTTATTAATAGAGACGACTACCAGTCAGAAAAGTCCCGTGATTCATAAATATCATAAAGAGCGGCTGGGGGATAATCTTTATTATCTTTGACCACCTTAAGCTCAAGCATCTCCCAATGCTCCTCATCGACAACTTTATAGGCCGAGGCGGATTTCATCAGATGCTGACAAGCCTTGCTTCTGCCGCCCCAGGTAATAATATGATATGGGCATTGGGTTAGTTTCCACAGAATAAAATCAAAGCCGGTGGGGTTGTCGCCGACGTGGTAGCATAATTCATTGGATTTTAACGGGTTAAACATCATATGTCCATGTACGGTACCGGCGATAACCATCCCGCGGCGCTCTATATCCATGGTGATTTGAAACACTTGATCAGGGTCTGCGAACGAACCTCGGTTCTCGCGGTAAAAGCTTGCGTGCTTGTGCCCTACATCGCCGATAAATTCATGGAAGTGTTCATTAAAGGTTTCTTTATATCCCTTAGCGGCTCTTACATTTTTAGTTTTATGGGTTTCCACTATATAATTTAAGCGTTCCGGGTCGGCGCAGATTACCCCCTGGTAATCATGGTAGACGTCCTCAACCTCGGTTACCCTGAAGGCATCCTCGGTCATCATGAACATTTCATCCAAAGCTGGTTTATTTACATATAATGTATCGGCCATCTTTACTCCTGCTGGTTATCCAGTTAAGCCGCCCACCGGCAATGGGCAGTATTATGGCTATCTCATCGGTATCGGTAACGCTGATGCCGGCCCACTCCGCTGTATCACCCTTTATCCTTTCGCTGTTTAGAAAAATAGCGATAAAATCAAGCGGGTTTAAGGCAGCCTTTAAAGCAGGAAATTGGTTTAACAGGCTATCCATAATCTCACGTATGCTTCCCCCGGCTATCTCCAGCTCCCTTTTTTTATCGGTATGTTTACGAAGTGGATAAGGAATCACCACCTTGGCCATAACTTCCCTCCTGGTAAGTAAATTGGAATCCGGTAACTTTAGTTGATTGATTATATAAACTTTTATTTAGCCTGTCAACCAGGCGAGGGCCTGGGTAGTGTATAAGTTGACAACCGGCTTATATAACTGATAGAATTTGTAATATTGTGATAAACTTTATAAAACATTTGTGCCTATTGTTTTTATTTAACTAACAGGAGACATTATGAGTATCAAGGTGCTGAAAAAAGAGGACGAAATCGCTTGGAAACCACATCCCGTAGCTCAAGGGGTGGAAATTAAACCATTGCTCACCAAACAAAACGATGGTACCGGAATCTCCTGTTTGCTGGTTCGGGCTTCCGCGGGGGTTGTAATACCGGAGCATGTGCATGAGCACTCGGAGGACATCATTTATCCGTTGAGCGGCAAGGCCAAATTCTATGTTGAAGGTTATGGCGAGGGGGATCTGGTGCCTGGGGTGCTGGTTCGGGTTCCCAAGAACACCAAGCACCGCATATTTGATATAGAAGAAGACCTGCTGGCCTATGATGTTTTTGAACCGGCATTATTTTAGATAGGTCAAGCATAAATAGCAAATTAATCAAACAACGGTTAATTATGCAAGTGGTAAATCAAAAAGATGTTTTATCTAATGAGCAAAGCAGCCAGCCGGCAGGCCAGCCAGCTGGTCAGCCAGCTGACCAAGCGGCCTTTATCTGCCCGGGTGGTATAATATCTCAGGCGGTTATGGAGAAGACAGGCAAGCCTGCTTCCTATTGGCGGGATGTTTATTGCGATGCGGATAAATTATATCAACTAGCCAGGGCTACGCATGACTTCGGCCAAACCGATAATTATGCGGTTCCGCTTTGTTTAACCATAGAGGCGGAGTCTTTTGGGGCGCAGATTGATTATAGCGCCTCCTTCTGCGAGCTTAAGATCAGGGATTACCCTTTCCGCAGCTTAGAGGAATTGCTTAATTGTGAAAGTAAACATACCGGCCGCCGGGATGTGGTGCTGGAAGTCATCAGGCGCCTGCGTGTTGCTGACGATGGCGTTGCTGTTTTCGGCAATGTAACCGGGCCGCTGACTCTGCTTGCGCAACTGATCGAGCCTGATATAATCTTTAGGGCTATGCTGCGCGATAAAGCTGTTCTGCATAAGGGGTTACAAAAACTACTCACCATAATAATCGAATACGGGCAGAAGCAAATTGAGGCTGGAGCGGATACCTTGGTTATTGGTGAACCTGTTGCCAATGGAGATATTTTAGGCGCCGATTTTTTTGCTCAGTTCGCTGCCCCTCACTTAGCTAACCTGATCCAATCCTTAAAACAAAACCTTTCGGATAAAAAAATAATATTACATATATGCGGGCGAATAAATAACCTGGCCGAAGAGCTGAAAAAACTTCCATTTTCAATGTT
>JAJRUU010000105.1 GCA_024277605.1 bacterium | reverse complement strand
GTTTCTGCAAGAAATCCGCTATACCTTCATATACCAGTTGTTTTTCTTCTGCACTCATCAAGCTGGCCGAACAAAATGAAAAGATAATCGCTATCACTGCAGCTATGCCTGATGGCGCAGGATTGAATAAATTTGCCGAAAAATTTCCTGATCGTTTTTACGATGTGGGAATTGCTGAACAGCATGCAGTTACCTTTGCCGCCGGGCTGGCGATGGAGAAATTACATCCGGTAGTCGCCATTTACTCGACATTTCTGCAACGGGCATATGATCAAATTATACACGATGTATGTCTGCAAAACTTACCGGTTACCTTTTGCCTGGACCGGGCCGGTATTGTGGGGGAGGATGGCCCGACGCACAATGGAGTATTTGACCTTACCTACATGCGTTCAGCGCCTAACATGATCGTCATGGCGCCCAAAGACGAAAACGAGTTGCAAGACATGCTTTATACCGCTGTTTCCACCCCTTCGCCTACCGCAATTCGCTACCCCAGAGGCAGTGCAATGGGTGTTCCCATTAAGGAAAAACCTCGCTTGCTTAAAATCGGTCAGGCTGAAATACTACAGGAGGGAAAGGATGTCGCCATTTTAGCCATAGGCACTACGGTTTATCCGGCACTGGAAGCGGCTGCTAAACTTAAGAAATCCGGCCTTTACGCCACTGTAGTTAATGCGCGCTTTGTAAAACCCTTAGACAGGAAATTGATTGGCAAGGTAGCGCAAGATATTGGCTATTTGATAACCGTTGAAGAAAATAACCTGCATGGGGGATTTGGCAGCGCTGTATTAGAACTGCTGGAGGAGCAAGGCTTAGACGGTATAAAACTGCGCCGGTTGGGAATTCCCGATATATTTTTGGAGCATGGCCCGCCGAAAGCACTGCTCCATAAATATGGCCTGGATGCTGCCGGAATAGCCAAAGCGGCGAAAAAGCTGCTGGGGAAACTTTAAGGTGTTATTTTACCACCTCTCAAAACCATAACAGGTGGTCCAGTTTTTGGGGAGTATTATAGAGACTAAACATATTGTTTATAATTAACAGAAGCAAGAAAATATAAAACACGAATCTTTTATATTTAAATTTCATTTCATTAAAAGCTATCGTAAAAATAACTGCCAAAGGGAACATAATCTGACAAGAATATAACATTGCTTCCTGTGGATTAAAATATATATAAAAAAGTAGCATTAGGGAAATCCATAACCATAAAGAAATAATAATGTGGTTTTTCTTTTTAATGACATAATATATGGAATAAAATAAAAGCGAACAATATATAAATAATAATAGTGTTCCTGTTATTGAGTCGAAATATGCTAAAAAACAGGGAATGTTGGAGGAACTTCTGAACATAGCGAAGCTACTCCTTCTTACTGGAGAAATGATAGAATAAAAAAAGAAACTCAAAAACACCTTGGTAGCATGTTGGATATTTAGAAAATGCGAAAAGGAAGCCCACGTCGCGCTATATTTTTCAAAATACACATAAAAGTAGCGCCCATGTGCCACAGTGTAGGAAAAAGTAAATAATGATAGAGGAATCAGCAAAATGCCGGTGGCTAAAAGAGAAAAACGCTTTAAATCGTTTTTATGTTGCTCATAAAGCAGGTAGCAAGTAGGAATTGATAATGATAATAATGGTGGATTACATAAACCAGCAGCGGCAATTACAACAGCCAACCAAATAATATCTCTAAATCCTACATTATTGTCAAGTTTAGTAAAAAAGTAAAACCAAACAATAATAGCTATGCTTGATAAGACATATGTTTCGGGAATGCTAAAAAAAACTAAATTGGAAAACAAAAACGCATAACATACAGTAAATAAAATTGATGGATTACCTTTAGACACAAACAGCTCAAACACAAGATTTGCCAGCAGAATATTAATAGCTGCAAGTAATGCTAAGGCTACAACTACCGCATCATCATCATCCAGTGGTGTCATTAGCTTGATGGTGTGATGTATACTACCGACAACCACTGCATATACTAGATGCTTTTTCATGTCGCCCCCGATAG
The DNA here is from genome assembly GCA_024277605.1 of bacterium. Taxonomy (GTDB): domain Bacteria; phylum SZUA-182; class SZUA-182; order SZUA-191; family JAJRXT01; genus JAJRUS01. The sequence continues at coordinate 19,899 of JAJRUU010000105.1, read as the reverse complement.
TAACCTTTTTAATACTCCACACCGTATCATTGGTATCCGCACCCAAAATTACATCGTTTTTGTAAAATAACATCGGCTTAAAATAACTGAGATTCGCATAAAAGAAAACAAAAAATAGTATAAAAATAGAAGCGTTTCTACACAAAAGTCTGGTGTACCTGGAGCTTGTCAAGCTTTTAGTTGAAATTTTATAGTAGCTCATATAGAGATATTCCTCACGCTTTTTGGAAGTGTTCAACAAACTGTGTCAGACTCCCTAAACCTGTCTAAAAACTAAAGTCAAGGTCAAGCCTTCCATTCGTGTTCAGTTTTGTAAAGGGGCCATCCATTTTTGGCTAATGCGTTGAATCCCCAGGTAAAGCAGCTTCATGTTCTTCATAAAGGTTTTATGTTATCTTATCTTGTGTCTTAGAAAATTGCTCAATTTTTTTATTTAACCTGATACTATTCATAAATTCAGACTGGGTTTGCAAGACACCCCTTATGAGATAAGGTTTATGAGCCAACGTCCAATAAAACTTTGTTTGCCCGAGGCGGCGGGAACAGGAAGCTGATAAATTTATATTTTTTCAACTAAAAAATATCGATCTGCTCATAACAAGACCCGAATTTTTAGGGTTAACTGCGTATTTTCTATACTACGTGTGCCCCGAGAACTTTCCCCATTTGTTTTAGTGCGAATTCATGGGCGGCCTCATCGAACGAAGCTACACAGTTGCGGGGCACCTCCACCATATAATCACGACTCTGCAATTCAAACACGCTGTACAAAATACAAATATGCGTACACACCCCTACCACTATAACCTTCTCAGGGGCAATATCTTTCAGCGTTCGCTCTAAACTAGTGCCGATAAATGCGCTGTAGCGGGTTTTTGATATGCGTATTTCCTTAAAGTCGGCTAGTTCGGGTACGACCTCAGATTCTTTGGTCCCTTCGACGCAGTGTGCCGGAAACATTCTAAACTCGGCATCATCCGGCTTATGGGTATCACAGACGAAGATAGGCGTCGCTTCTTTTTTTTGTTTGAGTAAAGCAACTACATGAGGAATGATTTGCCGGGCGGGGTGGCCACAAAACAGAGTCCCCTCTTCTTCTAAAAAACCTCTCAACATATCCACCACCAGAATCACTTCTCGCATAATCCATACCACCATAGTATATATTTAGCAATTAGTTAACAAATACCACCTCATATATAGCCTCAAGTCACAATTAACTACTTAATGCGGGAGAAAAACATGGATATAATCAACCACAGACCCAACATAAAGCCACCGGAAAACCCCAATAGCCCCAAGGCTGGAAAGCCAAACAAAAACGGTCCCCGGTTGGCCTGAATAATCATGGATGAACCAATTATAAGGGCGGCGATAATCATTGCAAACGCCAACCGGTTAGCCGACTCACGCCGGTCTTTGATCAGCTCATCAAGCGGCAGGCTGGAAATCCCCAACTCCAGTTTTCCCTCCAGCAATTTCCTGGCTAGAAGTTGGGTTTGTTGGGGAAAAACTCTCATGAGGTCACTAAATTCACCTAGATTCTTAATCACCGTCGACATCAAATGTTGTGGGTTAAATCGCTGTTTTAACAGGATGATAGCATATGGCTTAGATATTTCCAGCAGGTTAAAATCAATATCAAGTTGTCGGCCGATTCCTTCCACAAACACCAGCGTTTTGATCAACAACAGCAACTCCACCTTGGTGTTGGCCCTGTATTTCGACATAATATTGGCAGCTTGAGAAAATATGACGCCAATTTCGATGTTTTTGAGCGGTTGTCCATAATAGGGCTCGATAATATCTATCATATCATTTTTAAATTTATTGATATCGGTATCAGTACTTATAAGTCCCATAATGAGATACTCATTTACCAATTTATCGTAATCCCGATCAATTAATGCCAGAAATATATTGGCTATATGATTTCTTAGTTGAGTGTCCAGGCGGCCCATTATGCCAAAATCTACAAAGGCAACCCGGCCATCTTCCATTATCAGAATATTTCCCGGATGCGGATCGGCATGGAAAAAACCATCCTCAAACACCTGCTTTAAAAAGGCCTTGCAGCCGTTTACCGCAATTTGCTTACAATCCAGGCCGACGGCGGTTAGGCGCTTGACCTCATCCACCTGGATGCCCTTTACTTCCTTTAATACCAGTACCTTACGTCTTACAAACTCCCAATACACTCCCGGAATATATACCGTTTTGTCATGCTTGAAAATTTCTTTCATCCGCTCGGCGTTACTGGCCTCCAACATGAAATCCAACTCGCGCCGGATCGTCTGAGAAAATTCTTCCACGATACCCACTGGATTATAAAATTTTATCTCAGGAATATACTTTTCCAAGAGATTAGCCAGGTAAAACAGGATACCAATATCTTCTTCGATTACTTTTTTTATGCCGGGGCGTTGTATTTTTATCATTACCGAATCACCCTGGTGGAGTGTTGCCTTATACACCTGGGCAATAGAAGCTGCCGCATGCGGCTCGCGGTTAAAACTGGCAAACAGCTCGTTTATGGGTGCGCCCAGTTCCTCTTCCAGCAGCCCCTCAACTTGTTCAAAAGGAACCGGAGGGACGTTATCTTGAAGTTTTTTCAACTCCTCGATCAGCCCCGCAGGCATCAGATCTGGCCTGGAAGAGAGGAGTTGACCAAATTTCACGAAACTTGGCCCCAACTCCTCCAACGCCAGCCTGAAATGTTCGGCCTTGGTATCCGGGGGAAGATTCCCAAATTTTTTAAAGCCGAAAATACGTTTGCCCACTGATAACATCCGGGTCAAATTTATCTGGTCAATACACTGACCAAAACCGTGCTTTAGAAAAATGTTGATAATAAACCGTAAGCGTTTAATATTGCGATATGTCTTGCCTAACCCGAGTGGAATCAAGCTGTTCCCCTTACTCAGTTTATACGTTTGTGGCTATAATCTCATATACTTTAGCTAGAGCTTCGTCAATCTTTGCCGGGTCTTTACCCCCGGCCTGCGCCATATCCGGTCGCCCTCCCCCATTTCCGCCTACAATTTGGGCTATTTCTTTAATTATATTGCCAGCATGCAGCTTGCCAGTCAAATCCTTACTTACCATGGTCACCAGTGACACCTTATCTCCCTGGGAGCTGCCTAATGTTATTACCCCGGAACTCAGTCTATCCATTGTCAGATCGAGCAAATCTCTCAAACGTGCCATATCTAAGCCATCCACCCTGGCAGAGATAACATTTACTCCCCCAATATCCCGCTTTGACTTAGACATGTCATCCACTTTTGATTTGGCTACCTGTTGCTGGAGTTTCTGGATTTGTTTTTCTTGTTGCCTGCTATCGGCAATTAACTTCTCCAGCCGCAGCAACAGCTCAGCAGGTGAGGCTTTAAGCAGCTGCGCAGCTTGTTTTATATCAGCCTCCTGGGCGGTTACATATTTATAGGCTTCGGCCCCGGTCAGCGCTTCGATGCGGCGCACTCCGGCAGCAATGCTTGATTCAGCGGTAATCTTAAACAGACCGATATCACCGGTAGCTTTAGTATGCGTACCCCCGCACAGCTCCTTACTCACCGTATCCACGCTGACCATACGCACCAGCTCTCCATATTTTTCGTCAAACAGCGCCGTCGCTCCCGCCTCTATGGCGGCTTCCAGGGTCATCTCCTGGGTTAACACTTGATAATTTGAGCGGATATGCTCATTTACCAATGCCTCAATATGCCGCCACTCCTCCGGCTTTAAGGCCGAAAAATGCGTAAAATCAAAACGCAGTCTGTCAGGGGACACCATTGAGCCAGCCTGGTGTACATGATCGCCCAATACTTCACGCAACATGGCGTGTAACAGGTGGGTTGCCGTATGATTTAAGGCTATAGCCCGGCGGCGTTTCTGATCTATACGAGCGCTTACCGGCTCCCCTTTCAGCAACCTGCCCTTCTTTAATATCCCTTTATGCAGCGCCAGTCCGGCAACCGTTTCCTTGACCTCGGTCACCTCGAAATTTGCATATTCACCCACGATAAAGCCGGTATCGGTTACTTGCCCCCCCTTTTCAGCATAGAACGGGGTTTTATCTAATATTATTTCGGCTCCCTGTCCTTGGCTCAACTCTTTCACTTCGGCTTCACATATAATAGCTAACACATTAGCACTATTCACAATACTATCATAGCCTACAAATTCCGTCTTGTTAATTGATTGGGCCAATTCACGGTATACAGGCTTAACCTCCGCCCCTACACCCTTCCACTGGCTCCTGGCTTGATCACGCTGTTTTTGCATGGCGGCCTTAAAATCAGCCTCATTAAAGCTCAAACCCTGCTCCTGTAGTACATCCCGGGTCAAATCCAGCGGAAAGCCGTAAGTATCATACAAGCGGAAGACCTCAGCCCCGGGCAGGGAAACAAGTTTCCTCTCTTTGACCTCGCCAACCATATCGTCGAGTAATTTCATGCCCTGTTCTAAGGTATAGGAAAAACGCTGCTCTTCATTCTGGGTGACTTTAGCCACAAAATCCCGCCGCAGAGTTAACTCAGGGAAACTATCTCCCATTATATCGGCCACCACCCCGGCCAGTTGGTTTAAATAGGGCTTATGTAAACCCAGCTTTCGCCCATGGCGGCTGGCACGCCTTATAATACGCCGCAGGACATATCCCCGGCCCTCGTTAGACGGCATTACCCCATCGCTGATTAAAAAGGCAATCGCCCGTATATGATCGGCAATCACTCTGAAAGATACATCCTGCTCATGCTGCTGCTCATATGTAAGCGAGGTCAGCTGCTCCACCTGCTTTATAATCGGGGCAAACAGATCAGAGTCATAGTTATTGCCCTTGCCCTGTAATACCGCCGTAATACGCTCCAGTCCCATGCCGGTATCGATGCTGGGTTTTGGTAAGGGGGCAAGCGTACCGTCCGCCCCCCGCTCATACTGCATAAACACCAGATTCCAAAGCTCTAAATAACGGTCACACTCACAGCCCACCGCACAATCAGGCTTGCCACAACCCAGTTCCGGCCCCTGGTCGATCATAATCTCCGAACACGGCCCACAGGGCCCCACATCCCCCATAGCCCAGAAATTATCCTTCTCCCCACAGCGCACAATGCGTTCGACAGGGATGCCTATATTATCGCGCCAAATACGCCCGGCCTCATCATCGTCATCATATATTGTAATCCACAACTTACCGGGTGACAAGCCTAAATCTTTGGTGAGCAACTCCCAGGCGTACTCAATGGCTTGCTCCTTAAAGTAATCGCCGAAAGAAAAGTTACCCAGCATCTCAAAAAAAGTATGATGCCGGGCGGTGCGGCCTACATTCTCCAGATCGTTATGCTTACCGCCCGCCCGCACACACTTTTGCGAACTGGCGGCCCTGGTATATGATCGCCCGGCCTGCCCGGTAAACACGTCTTTGAACTGCACCATCCCCGCATTGGTAAATAGTAGTGTAGGGTCATTGCCGGGAATTAAGGATGCAGAAGGCACCACCGCATGCCCTTTCTGCTTAAAATAATTCAAAAAAACCTGTTTTATTTCATGTCCGGTCATAGATTATTTCTCGCTTATTATCGATATACATCTTTTCTTGATTTGACACGATAAATAGTAAGTGTTTTTTGGTTATCGTCGATTGTGTAAATAATTCGATAATTTCCCACTCTAAGGCGATACCCATCAACTCCAGATAACTTCAAGGATTTGATCGGTCTTGGATTTTCTGCCAGTGAAAGTATAGCCTGGTCAATTCGTGCTAAGAATTTATCAGGAATCCGCTGTAGCTCTTTATAGACTTTATTTTCTATAATGAGCTTATACATCAGAGCTTACCTTCGGATTTCAATCGACTTCTAATTTCTTGGTAATCGGTAAAACCCTCAGCTCCCTTAATGGCTTTCTTTAGGTCAAGGGCATCCTCATATTCTTCAAGAAGTTCTTGCAATCGTTTAAACTCCTTAATATCTAACACCACTTTTGTCTTCTTCCCACGTTCATCAACAATAAATTGTGTCGGCATTAGGCTACACTCCCCTTGTTTTAAAATAAAACACTTAATGTATATACTCAGGAAGAGCAAAATCTCCCATGTTAATGTGGCATTCAAGACATATATCAAGTGTGATAGTTCCGTCTTTATTTTCTGTCCATGTAGGTAACTCTACATCAGACTTTGCTTTTAGCGTAGCTTCAAATAAGGCGGCTTTACCTCTAGGTATAGTACTACGGCAATATTTTTTCTCTTTAATGATTTCTTGGCTACATATATCACAAATTCTCATGTTTTCTTTAATCATATTCTTTCTCCCCTATTTTCGTAATTAAGCTTAACTAACTCCAGAGTTTCGCGCTCTTTTTTCTCCTGCTGTCTGGCTATTTCTCTTTCTAATGCGCTTATAATTTTGGCTGCGGTTACCCTGGGAAGCTTCGTCATACCGCCACTTCCAATGAGGTTAAGCTGATTGATTCAGGTTGAGGTATTTCCTCGCCTCCCTCTATTCTATCTGCTACATGTAACTGTATAGCATCTTTTATATTATCCAACACTTCCTCATAAGTATCCCCTTGAGTATAGCACCCCTGAAGCTCTGGGCAAAAAGCATAATAACCGGCTTTATCCTTTTCAATTACCACTGAAACCCGATATGTTTGCATGGCTATTTCCTCCCTGGTCAGCCTCAAACTTGTGACTATATTCTTGCTTACAATACCTTCTTTATGCCCCGTATCGCTTGTCTGGTGCGGTCTTCGTTCTCTACCAGCGCAAAGCGCACGTATTCATCTCCCAGCTCACCAAAGCCAACCCCCGGTGAAACCGCTACCTTGGCCTCTTTTATTAGAAACTTGCAGAATTCTATCGAACCCATTTCCCGGTATTTACCCGGAATCCTGGCCCATACAAACATGGTGGCCTTCGGAGGAGTAATCTCCCAGCCAATACGGTTTAAGCCGCTACAGAGCACATCCCGCCTGCTTTTATATATGGACACAATATCATCCACCGGCTTGCGCGGCCCATTCAGGGCGATAATGCTGGCAATTTGAATGGGTTGGAAGATACCATAATCCAGATAACTCTTTATGCGGGTAAGCGCGCCGATAATCTTCTCATTACCCACCGCAAAGCCCACCCGCCAGCCGGGCATATTATAGCTTTTAGACAGCGAAAAAAACTCTACGCAAACATCCTTGGCGCCTTTAACCTGTAGGATACTGGGGGCGCGATAGCCGTCAAAAACGATATCAGCATAGGCAAAATCATGAACAATCAAAAATTCATATTCACGGGCCAAGGCCACCACCCGCTCAAAAAAGCCGATATCCACCACACTGGTAGTAGGATTATGCGGAAAAGAAAGCAACAGCAGCTTAGGCCTGGGCCAAGTCAGCTTTATGGCGCTCTCTAAATTTTCCAAAAAATTGCTGCCGTCGATTAAAGGTATAGTACGCAGATTACCGCCGGCCAAGATAATACTATAAGTATGTATCGGATAGGTGGGGTTGGGGGCAAAGGCCACATCACCCGGCCCCACTATGGCCAGCGCCAGATGCGACAAGCCTTCTTTTGCGCCGATGGTGGCGATGGCCTCCTCTTCACAGTCCAGTTCCACCCCGAAATTGCGCCGATACCAATCGCAGATAGCCAGCCTCAGCTTGGGGATGCCCCTGGATGCCGAGTAGCGATGATTGCGCGGGTTTTTGGCCGCTTCGCATAACTTATCTACAATGTGCTTCGGGGTGGCCTGATCCGGATTCCCCATCCCTAAATCAATTATATCCTCACCCGCCTGGCGGGCTTTTGCTTTTAGGTCATTGACTATACTGAATACATACGGCGGTAAACGCTTTATACGATGAAATTGTTCCATATAATAACTCCCCTTATCTCGTCATTCTGAAGCGTTTGCGAAGAATCTCTTTTACTGTCTTGCCAGACCCTTCGCTAAAGCTCAGGGTGACAGGCTTCACCTGTTCTGTTGTTATGCACAACCTTAAAATTGACGTAACACCTGAACAGGTTGTGTCTATTTAATATAACAGGCCGTGCCCCCGACAAGTCGGGTCATTTCTGCAAGGCGGTAACCAATGCCTGAGCCTTATGCAGTGTCTCGTTATATTCGCACTCAGGAACCGAATCGGCAACGACCCCACTGCCTACCTGAATGTAGGCCGTATTATCTTTTATAATAAACGTTCTGATGACAATATTCAAATCCATTTCACCATTAAAGCCGATATAACCCACCGAACCGGTATAAAGTCCACGCCGGGTAGGTTCCAGCTAATCAATAATCTCCATGGATCTGATCTTGGGGGTACCGGTTATGGTACCCCCCGGAAAGCAGGCGCCGATAACGTCCAGAAAATCACGCTCCGGGGTCAGCCGACCTTGAATGTTCGATACGATATGAAATACATGCGAGTAATCCTCAATCACCATAAGCTCATCCACCCGCACCGAACCATACTCGCAAATACGCCCCAGGTCGTTGCGCTCCAGATCAACCAGCATAATATGCTCCGCCCGCTCCTTCTCGTTTATAATGAGTTCCGCCCACAGGGCTTCATCCTCCTGCTGATTTTTGCCGCGTGGGCGTGTACCGGCAATGGGCCTGGTCTCCACCACCCCCTGATGCAATTGCACCAGCCGTTCCGGCGAACAGCTGGCCAGCGTAAGCTCATCTAACTCCAGATAACAGGCAAAGGGAGACGGATTTATTTTTCGCAATTTTTTATATAAGTTGAGAGGGTCGCCTTCTATGGGGCTGGACAATCGCTGGGAGAGATTTACTTGAAATATATCGCCTGCCAGGATATATTCTTTGGCCCTTAATACAATTTTTTCAAACTGCGATTTACTGAAATTGGATCGAATCTGCTTTTTGGGGTATAGGTGAATCAGTTCTGATTTGTGCGGCTTGGGTTCCAGAGCATATTCCAGTTGTTTTATATTCTCTTTAGCCCGGGCTTCTGCTAAAACCGGATCGGTTTCCGGCAGGCCTGAGGAAATTAAAAATATCTTCTGTTTAAGATGGTCAAAAGCAATGACTGAATCGATAAGCAAGAAATAACAATCCGGCATCCCTATATCATCTTCGGTGGTGCAGGGTAAATCCTCAAAAAAATGCCCCATGTCATAGCTCAAATACCCCACAGCCCCTCCCAGAAAAGGGGGATAATCCGGCAACCGGGGTTGTTTGAATTTTCTCAGCAATTGCCGTAAATGCTCCAGGGGATTTCCTGAGAACTTTTTACTCTCACCATCCTGGATGACTTCTATAACGTTATCCTTGCTCTTTAGGGTTAAAAAAGGCTGTGCCCCTAAAAATGAATAGCGGCCGATTTTCTGCTTACCCTTGACGCTCTCTAATAAAAATGAATCTATTCCATTCTCACGCAGCTTCTCATATACCCGCACCGGGCTTAAGTTATTAATCGGCAGTTCTTTGATTATCGGCACAGGCTGCAACGTGGGATCAGATAGTTTGGTGGTGGGCATATATGGTAGTTATTGGGGACAGATCCTCTTGGGGACAGGTCCCACTGGGGACAGGTCCCCTTTTTTAATGGTTTTGTTAGTATTCAAAGCGCAAAAGCAACTTTTACCGCTAATGATACGCTTTGAATAAGGCTGGTTTGCCTACCAGTCCATGCCTGCCTGTCTTATTGATATGAAGGGGATGAAGTTTGCTGGTATGTTTTGTCGTAATCGCTATTTTCCAGATCAAATGACGATTCTTCCGTTACCGGCATTAAGGCTTCCTTAAGCACCTCATCCATGTGATCGACCAATACGATATTTAAAGCGCTTCTAACTTTCTTGGGAATTTCGTTAATGTCATTTTCGTTTTCGCGTGGAATAATTACCGTTCTAATCTCAGCCCGATGGGCAGCTAATATCTTCTCCTTCAATCCCCCAATCGGCAATACCCGCCCCCGGAGCGTAATCTCACCAGTCATAGCCACATCCCTTCTCACCGGGCGCCTGGTCAGCGCAGAGGCTAAAGCGGTAGCCATAGTAATCCCAGCCGAGGGGCCATCCTTGGGAATTGCCCCTTCAGGTACATGGATATGAATTTCCAGTTTTTGGTAAAAATTCTTAGGCAACCCAAGCTCCCTGGATTTAGAACGGATATAGCTTAAAGCGGCTTGAGCCGATTCCTTCATCACATCACCCAAATTACCGGTCAAGATAAGGTTTCCTTTACCATCCATTATGGTAGCCTCAGTTACCAGAATATCTCCACCAACTTCGGTCCAGGCTAAGCCTGTTGACAAGCCTACCTCATGCGTCTCACCAGCCAGCCGACTCTTGTATCTAGGTGGCCCTAAAAACTTGGCAAGGTTCTTGGCGGTAACCGTAACCGCTGTTTTCTTACCATCTTTGACTATCTTGCGGGCCACTTTGCGACATACATTGGCCAATTCCCGCTCTAAATTCCGCACCCCGGCTTCGCGGGTATATTTGCGGATTAGATGATTAAGAACCGTTCCCGAAAACTTAAGGTTTCCGGGGGTTAATCCATTTGCCTTTAATTGCTTGGGAACCAGGAATTTTTCGGCGATTTTACTCTTTTCTTCTTCTGTGTAACCGGGTATCTGAATAACTTCCATGCGATCCATCAAGGGCTGTGGAATTCGATGCAACACGTTTGCGGTGGTGATGAAAAACACTTCCGACAGGTCAAATTCCACCTCAAGATAATGGTCACTAAAAGCATTATTCTGCTCTGGATCGAGCACCTCCAACAGCGCTGCTGATGGATCGCCCCTGAAATCAGTACTCATCTTATCTGTTTCATCCAATAAAAACACCGGGTTTTTGGACTTAGCCTTTTTCATAGATTGAATAATCCTGCCCGGCAAAGCCCCAATGTATGTCCGGCGATGTCCGCGAATTTCGGCTTCATCTCTTACGCCGCCCAATGAAAGCCGCACGAATTTTCGCCCCATACAACGAGCAACTGATTTTGAAAGCGACGTTTTCCCCACTCCCGGCGGGCCTACAAAACAAAGGATAGGTCCTTTAATCTTCTTAACCAGCCGACGCACAGCTAAATATTCAATGATTCGCTCTTTAACTTTTTCCAGTCCGTAGTGATCTTCATTTAAAATGCGCTCCGCATCGGAAATAATCAATTTCTCTCTGCTGGATTTGCTCCACGGCAGAGACACCAGCCAGTCGATGTAATTCAATACCACCGTTCCCTCAGCCGACATGGGGGGCATATTTTCCAGGCGCTTCAGTTCGTTAAGCGCCTTCTCCTGGGCCTCTTTAGACATTTTAGCTTCTTTTATCTTGTCGCGTAACTTATGCAACTCATCACGCTCGTCGTCTTTCCCCCCCAATTCAGAGCGGATGGCTTTCATTTGTTCATTTAGATAATATTCTTTCTGGTATTTTTCCAACTGATTGCGGACGCGACCCCGAATACGCTTTTCGATTTGCAGAATTTCTATCTCTGAATCCAATAGATTAGCCAGCGAATGTAAACGTTCTACCGGATCGATGATTTCTAAGATGCGCTGCTTATCAGCCAACTTAACTGATAAATGGGAAATCACCAGATCTGCCAAACGATCTGGATCCTCTATGCTGGTAACAGACAGGATAGTTTCTGCAGGCACCTTAACATTTAATTTTATATACTCCTCAAACTTAGAGCAAAGACTACGCATTAAAGCTTCTATTTCACGAGTAACTTCAACCGGCTGAGTAACTTCTTTAATTTCTACCTCAAGATACTTCTTCTGCGATGTAAACCTTATGATTTCAGCTCTATATTGACCTTCAGCCAGAACCTTAACCGTTCCATCCGGCAATTTCAGCACCTGTAGTATTTCGGCCACTACTCCCACATCATTTATCTCATCGGGGCCAGGTGTATCCACCCTGGCATTTTTCTGGCTCACCAGCAAAATTTGGCTGTCGTGTTTCTCAGCGGCTTCCAGAGCGTTGACAGACTTCTCCCTGCCCACAAATAAAGGCACGATCATATGCGGAAAAACAACTACATCCCGTAAAGACAGTAGCGGGATGACTCTGGTTTTTTGATTTTTTTCATTAAACAGCATTAAGTCAATATCTCCTTGCTTAATAACCTAAACGGTAGATCCAGCCAGCGTTGTCCGGTTAGGTTTTTGCACACGGTAAAAGTCAATAATTGCGGTAAGTTTCTAACACAAGATTCCTTGTTTTTCCTCTCCCTTGGGGGAGAGGATCAAGGTGAAGGGGATTTTAAAACCGGATTTTCCCCTCACTCTAACTCTCTCCCCAAAGGGGAGAGAGAACTAAAAGACATTTTGCGGCTTGGGCAAAAACTTGGAGCGGACACTACTGAGATCCAGCGCAATAAATTATATTAAATTCAACCATATTTGCTTATGAGGCTTTCTCATAGACCATCATCGGCTTTTCCTGCCGTAATATTACCTCTTTATTGATAACACATTCTTTAAGGCTGGTTTGAGATGGCAGATCATACATGATGTCAATCATGATTTCCTCTAACACCGCCCGTAAACCCCGGGCGCCGCTACCACGCTTGATAGCTGCCTGGGCCACCGCAACTAAGGCCTCAGCCGTAAATCTCAAGTTTACCCTTTCAAACTCGAAAAACTTTTGATATTGCTTAACCAGGGCATTCTTGGGCTCTCGCAAAATGCTGACCAGGGAACTTTCATCCAGTTCATTTAAGGTTGCCACCACCGGCAAGCGACCTACAAATTCGGGTATAAGGCCGTATCTCAATAAATCCTGCGGTTGAACTGGAGCAATAATCTCGCCGAATTTAATTTCGTGCTTGCTGGTAAGTTGTGCGCCAAAACCGATAGTCTTATTGCCGACTCGCTGTTCAATTATCTTCTCCAAGCCATTGAAAGCCCCCCCACAAATAAAGAGAATATTTGTGGTATCCACCTGCACAAACTCTTGATGAGGATGTTTTCTCCCCCCTTGAGGCGGTACACTGGCCACTGTACCCTCGATCAGCTTTAATAGCGCCTGTTGAACGCCCTCGCCCGAAACATCCCGGGTAATGGAAGGGCTCTCGCTTTTGCGGCTAATCTTGTCTATTTCATCAATATAAACTATGCCCCGCTCAGCCTTTTCAACATCGTATTCGGCTGTCTGCAATAGCCTTAAGATAATATTCTCGACGTCTTCTCCCACATAACCCGCTTCAGTCAATGTAGTAGCATCTACAATAGTAAAGGGGACATGTAATATGCGGGCCAAAGTTTGGGCCAGCAAGGTTTTTCCGCAGCCGGTAGGGCCGATCAATAATATATTGCTCTTTTGCAGCTCGACATCGCGGGAGGTCAGATTTGCCCCCACCCGCTTATAGTGATTATGTACCGCAACCGCCAATATTCTTTTGGCCTTTTCTTGACCCACTACATATTCATCCAGGGCCAGCTTTATCTCGTGCGGCTTGGGCAGGCGTTTTAAGCCGGTATCCTTTTCGTCCTCCCATTCTTCTTCAATAATATCATTGCATAGTTCAATACACTCATCACAAATATATACCGTAGGACCCGCAATCAATTTACGTACCTGATCCTGGCTCTTGCCACAAAATGAACATTTCAGCACTATTTGTCCAGTTCGTTTCTTTTTCATGTTTTGGGTCCTTTTTTTAATACTTAGCTAAAACTTTATCTTCGGGTTAATATATTTTAAGCAGCCTTCTTTTCAAAGCGTTTTCCCTTTACCAACACCTCATCGATAATACCATATACCTTGGCTTCCTCGGCCGACATATAAAAATCCCGATCGGTATCACTACGGATTTTTTTGACCGATTGCCCCGTATGTTTTACCAGAATGTTGTTTAATACCTCTCGCAGTTTGAGAATTTCACGCGCCTGAATATCGATGTCGGAGGCTTGACCTTGAAAACCACCCATAGGCTGGTGGATTAGAATTCGCGCATTGGGCAAAGCAAAACGTTTACCTTTGGCGCCTGCACCAAGCAGTAAAGCCCCCATGCTGGCCGCTTGACCAATGCAAATGGTTGACACGTCAGGTTTGATATACTGCATAGTGTCATAGATTGCCAGACCGGCGCTTACCACGCCACCCGGCGAATTAATGTACAAATGGATGTCCTTATCGGGGTCCTCGGCTTCCAAAAATAACAGTTGCGCAATAATCAGATTGGATATGGTATCATCAATTGGATAGCCGATAAAGACTATACGATCCTTAAGCAGACGGGAATATATATCGAATGCCCGCTCACCGCGGCTGCTTTGCTCTACTACCATAGGAACCAACGTCATAATTCTCTCCTACCTTATGAAATATTAAAAAACCTGTTTATAGTATACCATGATGGTGCGAGAGGTGGGAGTTGAACCCACATGAGTCACCCCACAGGATCCTAAATCCTGCGCGTCTGCCAATTCCGCCACTCTCGCAAATATGGTGAGCCGTGAAGGAATCGAACCTTCAACCTACTGATTAAGAGTCAGTTGCTCTGCCAATTGAGCTAACGGCCCCTGGATGAGATATGTATTCACTTATTTGGTGCGCCCGGTAGGATTCGAACCTACGGCCTACGGATTCGAAGTCCGCCACTCTATCCAGCTGAGCTACGGGCGCTCTTCACCGGCGACTTCCGATTTTGCCGCCTGGCTGCGCTGGAAAAGAATTTTCCTCGGCCAACATACGCACATGTATGCTTCCCTCGAAAAATTCTGTACCGCCTTGCCAGTCACCAAACTTGACAGTCGCCCCATATATTATTGGGGTGAGCGAAGGGATTTGAACCCTCGGCCGCTGGAGCCACAATCCAGAGCTCTACCAACTGAGCTACGCCCACCATACTAATCCATATAAATGATCTGTTGTCTGCAATGTATTAAGGCTAATTCAGGCGGTTTGGCTGAACTATTTGTACGCAATAAATGGAACTGTTTTTTATCAAGCATCATTGGTACGCCTGGTAGGATTCGAACCTACGACCTACGGATTAGAAGTCCGTTGCTCTATCCAGCTGAGCTACAGGCGCCTGAATAGTCTCATAGCCAACAAGACTTTACACTAGAGATATAACATCTTTGATCAGTGCTGTCAAGCTCTAAGCAGGGAAATTTGTTTCACATCATCACAAAATACCAAACCCGATTTAGCTTGACGATGGTACAAATAATACCTTATACTACAAACAGAAGAGGGAATCAATATAAATATTTTCGGCCCCGATTTCTATTGAAAATGGGTAGTAGTTAAACATCACCGTCATTTAATAGCGCTTATGCACGACAAACAATTACTCCATAATAAAAACGAGCCAACTGCTAAAAGAAATTTGGGTTTGTTGGATGTATTCAGTATTGCCGCAGGTTCTATGATTAGTTCCGGGCTTTTTGTTTTGCCTGGAATAGCCTACGCCATAGCCGGTCCGGCAGTGATTCTGGCCTATGCCATAGCCTCCTTGTTAATGATTCCGGTTATGCTGTCAAAGGCGGAACTTTCTACTGCCATGCCCAAGGCCGGCGGCAGTTACTTTTTCATTGAGCGCAGCATGGGGCCGCTGCTGGGCACAATTGCCGGTTTTGCCAATTGGTTATCGATAGCGCTCAAGGCCGCCTTCGCTCTGGTCGGTATCGGTACCCGGGGAATCCTGTTCTTTCCGCAATTTGGCGATGTGGCGCTCAAAACTACCGCACTTGCCGCTTGTATTCTATTTGTAATCGTTAACATAGTGAGCACCAAGGAAACCGGACGCCTTCAAAGCCTGTTGGTGATTGGACTGCTTAGCGTGATTGCCGCATACATCTTTAAAGGCGTACCTGCGGTAAATGAAAATAATTATATACCCTTTATGCCGGCGGGTTGGCAATCGGTGTTTGCGGTAGCCGGAATGGTGGCGGTAGCCTATGGAGGGCTTACCAAGGTGGTATCGGTATCGGGAGAAATAAAAGATCCCAGTAAAAACCTGCCGTTGGGCATGTTCTTAGCTTTTGGGGTAGTGAATATATTATATATAATAGTCATTTTTATAACCGTAGGGCTGGTGGATGGCGCCACCCTTTCCGGCTCGCTAACGCCTATATCGCTCGGGGCGGAAGCATCTATGGGACGGATAGGGGTTATCATAGTTAATATAGGCGCTTTTCTGGCGTTTGCCACTACCGCCAATGCGGGAATCCTGGCCGCCTCCCGTTCTCCGCTGGCCATGAGCCGTGACGGTTTACTGCCGGAGTTTTTTTCTCTTACCAACAAACGTTTCGGGACTCCGCTGGCCTCTATTTGCATCACCGCAGCTATCATGATGTTTCTAATTGTGTTTTTGAGCGTGGAAGATTTAGTGAAAACCGCCTCCACCATGATGCTGCTCTTGTTCGGTCTGGATAACGTTTCGGTCATTATCATGCGCGAGAGCAGGGTGCAGAATTACCGGCCCAGCTATAAGGCGCCCTTTTATCCCTGGCTTCAAATATTGGCCACCCTGGTATACGGCTTTCTGATTTTCGAAATGGGGGCGCTGCCGCTTATTATTACCGCCGGATTTATGCTGCTGGCGGTATTATGGTATCTGGGGTATGTCCGCATGCGGATAGAGCGCCAATCCGCTTTTTTGTATCTGGTTAAGCGCATTCTTTCCCGGCATATTGAACGTACCCGGCTCGATGAAGAGTTGGTAGAGATACTGCTTGAGCGTGACGGGGTAACCTTTGACCGTTTTGATCACCTGGTAAAAGACTGCCTTGTTCTCGATATAGAAGAATCAGTTAGCGCCAAAGAGCTCTTTAACCGGGTGGCTGAGGCGCTTTCAAGTCGTATCGGGTTGACCGGAGAGGCGCTCTACGAGCTATTTTTAGAACGCGAGTTAGAATCAAGCACGGTGATTGAGCCGGGTCTGGCTATTCCGCATGTGATAGTACCGGGTGAGAAAATATTTGATTTAGTATTGGTGCGCTGTAAATCCGGGGTGGTGTTCGATGAGCTGCATGAGCCGATCAAAACCGCTTTTGTGCTGGTGGGCTCAGCTGATGAGCGGAATTATCACCTGCGGGCGCTGATGAATATCGCCCATATCGTGCAGAAAGCCGATTTCAAGGAACGCTGGATGTCCGCCCCCGGCCCGCAACAACTGCGGGATATTATCCTGCTCTCACAGCGCACCCGGGATAAAAGCGGGACTTCAAAAAAATAAACCTGATTTTCTTGGTATAAAAATATTTATACTGGAAAATGGGGCGGCTTTTGTTATAATAGCTAGGAGTCTGATTATAACTATAACGAAAATCAAAAGTTCTATAATGATCAATGTATCAGGCATAGGCGGCAGCCCCCGGAGGGGTGGAAATTCGGATATCATGCTGGATAAGGCTTTGGCGGGAGCGCTTTCTAAGGGTGCGCATACTGAAAAAATCATCCCAAACGAGCTTGCGATAAAACCTTGCCAGGAGTGCGGCGGTTGCGATGAAACCGGGGTTTGTGTCGTAAAAGATGATATGCGGCTTATTTACGATAAGCTGTCCAATGCTCAAGGCGTCATAATCGCCTCCCCAATTTTCTTCAGCGGCATAAGCGCCCAGTTGAAAGCCATGATTGACCGCATACAGTGCCATTGGGTGGCTAAATATCGGCTGGACCGGAAAGTTACTCAGTATAAAGGAGTGCGCCAGGGGGTGTTTATCTCGGTGCGCGGCCAGCATGGGCTGGAAATCTTCAAGGCGGCGGCTAAACCGGTACGGGCCTTTATGGCAAGCGAAGGCTTTAAATACATGGATGAGTTGTTTTGCGATGGGTTGGATTATATGGGAGCCATAAATGATCAGCCCAAAATATTAACCAAGGCTTATGAGTTGGGACAAAAACTGGTTTCAAAAATAAAGGAGGGCTAAATTATGCAAAAGTGGGAATGCACGGTTTGTGGTTATGTTTATGATCCTAAAGCAGGCGATGTGGACTCCGGTATTCCGGCAGGTACAGCTTTTGAGAATTTATCGGATGATTGGGTGTGCCCTGAATGTGGCGTGGGAAAGGACATGTTTGAAAAAATGGAGGTTTGACTATGCAACCAGTACAGTTGACCAGCGGTATCCACTGGGTGGGAGCACAAGACCCTGATCTGCGGGTATTCGATATTATCATGCAGGCCCCTCAGGGGACTTCTTATAATGCCTATCTTGTTTGTGCTGAAAAAATAGCGCTTATCGATACCGTAAAGCAGGGATCATATGATCAGCTTATCGGGCGTATACGCAGCCTGATAGACCCTTCCCGGATAGACTATATCATCTTAAACCATACCGAACCGGATCATTCGGGAACTATGGGAGAGCTGCTGGCAGAGGCTCCAAAAGCTACCGTTTATGGCTCAAGAGCAGCGGGAATATTCGTACAGCAAATACTAAACCATGACATTAAGTTTAATACCGTAACTAACGGAGATATATTGGACTTAGGTAACAAGCAACTCCAGTTTATTTCCGCCCCCAACCTGCATTGGCCGGATAGTATTTTTACCTATGTAGCGCAAGACAGGATACTTTTCACCTGCGATGTTTTCGGCTCGCATTATTGCGGCCCCAAGTTATTCGATGATGAAATAGGCAATTTTAAACAATCCTTCAAATATTATTTTGATCATATCATCAGACCATTTAAAGCGGATGTGTTGGCCGCGGCTGATAAAATAAAAGATTTGGCTATCGATATGATCGCCCCCAGCCATGGCCCCATATTGCGTACCGATGTGCAGCGTTATATAGATAGTTATGTAAAATGGAGCAAACCCCCGGCGTGTGATAAGCCCTCAGTGGTAATCGCGTATATATCGGCTTACGGCA
Organism: bacterium; assembly: GCA_024277605.1. Taxonomy (GTDB): domain Bacteria; phylum SZUA-182; class SZUA-182; order SZUA-191; family JAJRXT01; genus JAJRUS01. Next base: position 1,086 of record JAJRUU010000105.1, on the reverse strand, counting down.
ACACCAGGCGTATGGCCGAGGCTATCGCCGAAGGTGTCCGGCAAGCCGGCGGCGAAGCAAAGCTGTATGATGCGCTTAATGTGGATATGGATAAATTCAGGGATGATGTGGAGTGCGCCAGCGGGGTTATCGTGGGTTCGCCTACCATTAATGCTGATGCGGTAAAGCCGGTGTGGGATGTACTGTCCAGCCTGGCTACTATAAAGTTGAAGGGTAAACAGGCAGCGGCCTTTGGCTCATACGCCTGGAGTGGTGAGGCAGTCAAGCTGCTTACTGAACGCCTCAAGGGCTTAAAGTTTAAAGTATCCGAGCCAGGCTTGAATATAAAACTGGTGCCCACTGAGGCTGACCTGGAGAAATGTATACAGTTGGGAAAGGATTTTATGGTATGATTCCAGGAAACCAAGAAAAATAATGCCAAATGTCAAAATCCAAATTACAAATAAAGTTCAAAGTCCAAAGCCTAAATATCAAATGAATGTCAAAGTTCAAATGACAAAATTTTTGACATTGGTTTTTTGGATTTGATTTGATATTTGGATTTTGACATTTGAACTTTGTCATTTTTCCACAATTCCTGCCTTCCTGGTTTCCTTATAGTTATTGTGCTTTTCGATATTCGATATTTCGGCCGGTTCCCCAAGCCGAAACATCAAGATTTATTCCTTCCTATAATCACCAACAAAAAGTAAATCTAAGCAGATACCCTTTGCGATGTATTTATCGGTTGGCTCTATTATTATTTCTGCTCTTGCCTCTTCCGTCCCATCTTCCTCTTCTTCACCCCAAAACATATAAGCGTCCACTTCAAACATAGGTCTCTGGATTCTTGAAATCATAGCAACCACAGCATAATAATCGCTTTCATATTCTGTAGGTTGATCTAATATTTTCTGGATTTGTTTATAATTACTTTTAAGAACAAAGCTAATGTCAGTATCTGTACCTGCGAATGACAACCGAAAATTGACCACCTGCGCTAGCCGAATTTTGACCACCCTGATACAAGTTAATAATATGGGATGATGGCAAGAGGCATCATCCCGGTTTCTCATTTCGAGTACCAGAGGGAAGCAGAAGAAGCCC
>JAJRUU010000104.1 GCA_024277605.1 bacterium | reverse complement strand
TATAGATTCCCTTAAACATGGTATAGGGCGAGGGAACATATTGATAGGTCAAATAATGATGCAGTGCGGTCAGATTAACTTCAGGGGTAATCTCAGCGTCCTTAAGCAGTGATTTTATCTCAGAGGCAAACAGCAGGCCATGCTTGGTTTTGGCATATACCAACGGTTTTTGTCCCAGTCGGTCACGGGCTAAAAATAACCTCTTATGCCGGGCGTCCCACAGGGCAAAGGCAAACATCCCCCGCAGTTGGTTAACACAGGCGGTACCATGCTCTTCATACAGGTGCAGGATTACTTCAGTATCGGAGTTGGTGCGGAATTTATGCCCCTTATTGAGCAATTCCTGCCGTAACTCCTGGAAATTGTAAATTTCGCCGTTAAATACTATCCAGCAGCTCTGATCCTCATTACACATCGGTTGGTGGCCGGTAACCAGATCAATAATGCTTAAGCGGCAGTGTCCCAGCCCGATATTGCCGTTGGTGTGTACCCCAGTTTCATCCGGCCCCCGATGCTTGAGCATGTCACACATTTCCCCAATGAGTATCTTCTCCACCGGGGCTTGGGTTATGTAATTAAATTTTCCACAGATTCCGCACATAGAATTTCGCTATTGTTTGGGTGAGAACGTTGAGGGGAGGATAGGATATTATATGGGTGTAATGAGCACAAGGCTCTTATCATTGTTTCAAATGAATCGAAAACCCCACCTGCCCAAAGTGGTGGTCATTAGTAAACGCTTTGGATAAGCCGAGCAGTCGCATTACCACAAATGATGTGCAATCAGTAAACGAAAATCCCTTGTCAGAATGCCGTTTAAACAACTGCCATGCCTCTTCCTCTATTTCTTCCGTAATGTGGACAAGTTGGACAAAATGGGTACATCGTATCATTTCGCCAAATTTAACCGCTTCCGTGTGTCCCATGCGTGCAAAAAGGAGGGTATAGGTTTCATCAAGTACAAAATTAGTGGTAACAAACTTTTTTTGTTGACTAATCAACCGCTTATTGATAGTGACTGCTTGTTGGTGGAACTGATCGCGCCGGTTGCTTAAGGCAACCCACCCTTGAGTATCAGCAAATACGAGGTTCATCAGGCTTTTTCTCCATATAGATACTTATCTACATTAATGGACAAATCAGTGGGGGCAGCTGAGTCGAATCCCTCAAATAGATAGAGAGGGTCTTGCTTGATGTTAACGGACTCGTCTGTTTTAGGCACTTGTGCGATCCACTCGCAAATGAGGGTGGTAATTTGTTTTACAGCGCATTGAGCCTGTTTCTGAAGGCGCTTATATTCGGCATCCGGTAATTCTAAAGTTATTTTCGTCATCTTTCGGTCTCCTTATGAATTTTTCTGGTTCTCTTTAACAATATAGATCGATGAAATGGTATCTTTAGATCAATATCTACCCCATAGTTCTTATTGAATAGATCGGGTTAAAAAGCTTATTAACTCATGTTACGCAAATATATAATTCTGACCCTAGAAAAAAATTAGCCACAGAACACAGAGAAAAATCAGACAGGATATGCATCTACAAGATAAAAGAATTTACCACGGAGTACACAGAGTAACACAGAGGGAACCTTAAAAGGATAAATAAGCTCGGTTTTTCTTTACCCTGTGAACCTCTGTGACCTCTGTGGTTAAAATACAAGTTCTTTGCGTCCTGGTTAACGATATATGTTTTTAATAGATCGCGCATTCCTGCGTAAGGTGAGTTATTCATATTAATCTCTTTGACTTTGCTCATAATACCACCATAATATACAAAACACAATATCCAGCTTCCTACGGAAAGCTTATACAACCAATTTTCCTAAGAGTCTGTTATTTTCTATCCCTGAAATATGAAGCGCCACGATCTTTCCTGTTAATTGTTTATCGGCGGGAACTGATACCTTGAGGTAGTTATCAGTAAGGCCGCTAAGCCACCCGGTTTTTGCATCCGATTTATTGAGGATCAGGCCAGGGCGCACCTCCCCCAGATAACGCTGCTGATATTGTAAGGATTTTTGTTGACTTAAATTACGCAGTATCCGGCTGCGCTCTTTTTTTAGCGTATCGTTTATTTGATCAGTAAAATCAGCGGCTTTTGTTTGCGGCCGGGGAGAGTAACGGAATACATGCATATAAGTAAGCGGGAACTGTTCAATAATTCGATAGTTATGTTGAAAAATATCCGCTGTTTCTCCTGGAAAACCCACCATCACATCAGTTCCCAGCGCCAGATGGGGTATATTGTCAATTAGTTTTTCAACTAGTTTTTGGTATTGTGCAGCGCTGTAATGCCGGTTCATGGATTTAAGTTGCTCTTCATGGGCGCTTTGTAAGGGAATGTGTAAGTGGGGGCAAATCTTGTCCGACTGCAGAACCTCAATTAACTCAGATGAGAACTCGGTGGGTTCGATAGAGCTCAGACGAATGCGTCCCAAACCGTCAAGTTGGATAAGCTCCCGTAACAGTCCAGCCAGGCTGATCTCAGGGCTTAAATCCTGGCCGTAGACTCCGATATTTATTCCGCTGAACACTATTTCCTTATAGCCGGATCCAATCAGCCGTTTTACTTGTTCTTTAACCAACTCCGGCGGCTGGCTGCGGCTTTTCCCCCGTGCATGGGGAACAATGCAGTAGCTGCATGCCTGATTGCAGCCATCCTGTATTTTTACAAAGGCCCGCGTATGATCTAAAAAAGCGCCTATTTGAGATTGCTGCCGGTTGCAAACGCTGGTTCCGACAAAGGTTTTGGCGGGGGAGTTTTTTTCCAGATCGGTTAGATAGTGTTCAATATTAGCTTTTTCTGCATTACCTAAAATAAGGTCTACCCCCTGAATCTGTTGGATCTGCCGATAATTGGTCTGGGCGTAGCAGCCGGTGACCACAATGTAAGCGGCTTTGTTCCGGCGTATAGCCTGCCGGATAAGCTGTCGGGACTGCATGTCGCCTTTGCTGGTTACCGTGCAGGTGTTTATGATATAGACATCTGCCGCTTGTTTAAATGCTACGGCCGTAAAACCCCGTTTTAGTAATTGCTCTCTCATCGCGGCTGTTTCAAATTGATTGACTTTGCAGCCTAAAGTGGTGAGGGCTATTTTAAGTGACATTGTATTTATAGTGATGTTTTGGCTTTAGGGTTATTTGCGAGCGCCTGGCTACTCTTTTTCCCCGGCCAGTTTTTGTTGTAGTTGCTTAAGGTAATTCAGGTGTTCGTCCAGATTAAAATCATTAAAACTGCGTTCAAGCCCTACAGTTATTTTGATATAATTAAGAGCCTTCTCGTACCGGCCCATTTTATCATAAACATTGCTAATATTAAAGTAAGCGTTGGCCAGGCAGACTTGATTCCCAGTGGTTCGGCAATACCCTGTTTTCTTGAGATAATAGCGCAGCGCTTCCTGGTAATT
>JAJRUU010000103.1 GCA_024277605.1 bacterium | reverse complement strand
TTGCCTTTTCGCCCAAGCTCTGCGTTATGCTCAAAATTTAATCCTCGGAATATCAAACATATACCTGCGGTTAAATTTTTCGCATGGCCACATGTGGCTGCCTTGATCTTGAACGAAAATTCTAATTTTTCAAGATACCCTAAAGGGTACCTTAAAGGTCAATAACTATTTTGCATCCGCCGCACAGCGAAAGCCCACGTCATCATAGCAGAAGCGGGGCATAAACTTATAACGGTTGGTAGTTCTGACGATGTTGTCGCTATCGTTCCATGATCCGCCCCTGATCACCCGATAACGGTTGCTTAAATCAGTTACATCTTTTATGGAACTCGATTCATACAGATAATCATATTTTTCCTGGGCGGCTTCTTGCCTGGGCGGCTTTAAGGCAGTGGCTTTCTTGTATGAATCCCCCTGATACCAATCCAGACACCATTCCCAAACGTTTCCTGTCATATCATATAGACCATTCGAACCAGCCGGGAAAGTGCCGACTTTAGTCGTAGCGTTGCCAGCTGACAAGCGGCTGAAACTGTCCTGACCGACTTTATACCACCAGTCTTGCCACAGTCCGCCAATGGCTAAACCGTGGTAATGTGCGGTGTTGGCTGCGCGTGGTTCGAAGCGGTCCCCAAATGCCCAGTTGAATTTATGCTTTTTCTGCATTGAATTGTTTGTAAGGTTGTAACTGGCGGCTTTTTCCCATTCCGGTTCAGTGGGCAAGCGTTTACCCTTCCACTTCGCATAGGCATTTGCTGCATACCAATTTACAAACACCACCGGATGATCCGCTAACTGGGGCGGGTAGGTATTGTCTGTCCAATGTTTTAAATAGTCGCTATCATGGTATTTTTCGGGGATATTTTTCTTGCGCCACTTTGGATTGGCATCCAGGAATTCCTTAAACATTTTATTTGTAACTTCAATTTTGTCTATATAAAATGAATTGACAAAAACATTATGCACCGGCTCTTCATCATCATCTCCGAGATCACTTCCCATTTGGAATTCTCCAGCGGGGATTAACTCCATGTTCGCAGGCGAAGCAGCTTTTTCTTCTGCCGCTATAATAGCTGGCGAGCTAAAAGAGGCACAAAGGAGTAGGCTTAAAACCAGTCTTAACATAGGACAAAATCCACCAAAGAGTTGAATCGGTTACATGAGGATTTAATTATAACATGATACCATTAAAAACGTTCAAAAAATTCTTCCCCTTAACCCGATCTATTCATAAATTCAGACTGGGTTTGCCAGACATCCCTTGCGAGATAAGGTTCATGAGCCAACGTCCAATAAGGCTTTGTTTGCCCGAGGCGGCTGATCAGGAAGCTGATAAATTTATACTTTTCAACTAAATGTCGATTCGCCCATAACAAGACCCGAATTTTTCGGGTGAAAAAGCCATTGTAAAGTAATATTAATGGCAATATATATTTCTTATTATTTAATGAATGAAGTATGCCTAATATGAAAATCAAGTGCTAATAACGTATTGTTTTTATTTCTTGATAATGCTGTATAAGTTACAAATAACGCTTGACAATGGTAATTATAATTGCTATATATCAATCAGCCAATATTGTTATTATTAGCACATGCGCATGGTAATTAAAACCATTATAATGCCTGAATGTATTTTGATTCTGACCTATATTGTTAAGCTGATGCGGTGTAGAATATATGAATGCTAAAACTATCAGGGCGCTACTAATTGATGGAAATCGTGAAAATGTTAAATTGATACGCGATATATTGACTGAAGCAGAAAACATTCAAGTATTTCTAAATTGTGTCGATCGTTTATCAATGGGCTTAAAATATCTTGCCCGGGGAAAGACTGATTTGGTGTTGCTTGCTCTCTCTCTTCCAGATAGTCAAGGCTCAGATACATTTGACACACTAAGAGCCAAATTTCCAAAGCTACCTGTAGTAATATTAGCGGTTGCTGAAGATGAAACGCTTGCGCTTGAAACAGTGCTTGGAGGGGCGCAGGACTATTTGCTTAAGGGACAAATAAATAGCAGCTCATTGCTGCGCTCCTTGCGTTATGCCTTTGATCGTAAGCAGACGGAGGATGAATTATGTAAAGTTAATCGATTGTTCGAGGTGCTTAGCGAATGTAATAGAATACTGGTACATACCACAGGCGAGGTGGATTTATTGCGCAAGCTCTGCCGTATTATCGTTGAAATCGGCGGCTATCGCTTTGCGTGGGTCGGTTTCGTTAACCATGATAAGGATAAAACCGTGCGCCCGGTTGTCCACGCAGGATTTGAAGCTGGGTATCTAAAAACCTTAAATATTACTTGGGCGGATAAAGAAAGGGGGCGTGGCCCCACCTGGAGGGCCATACGCACTGGCAAGCCTTGTCTTTCAAGGGATTATCTGATGGATGTCAAGTATTCTCCTTGGTGCGACGAAGCCAGAAAACGCGGTTATGCATCATCGATTGCGCTGCCTTTGATCGAAGAGGGGCGAGTATTTGGAACACTAAATATATATGCGGCAAAGGAAAGCGCCTTTGACGCAGAAGAGGAAAAATTATTGCTGGAGTTAGCCAGTAACCTGGCTTATGGCATCATTTCATTGCGTGCGGGTAAAAAATGTCGACGGGCAGAGAAAGAGTTTGAAAAAATATTCCATAAATTACGCCGTATTTCAGCTGAAACGATAAATGCCTTGGCGTCGATTTTCGAAAAGAGAGATCCTTATACAGCAGGACATCAAAAACGGGTGGTAGAATTGGCCGGGTCGATTGCGCAGAAAATGGGTTTTTCCGAGGAGCGGGTTGAAGGGGTGCGGGTGGCCGGAATCCTTCATGATATTGGCAAAATACAAGTGCCGGCTGAGATTTTATCAAAACCCATTCAGTTAAATGAAAGCGAAATCAATTATATAAAAACTCATCCGCAAGTTGGCTACGACATATTAAAAGATATTGAATTTGCCTGGCCAATTGCCCAAATTGTATTGTGCCATCATGAGAGAATAGATGGTTCCGGGTATCCTTTTGGACTTTCCGGAGAAGATATTCTCATAGAAGCAAGGATAATAGCAGTGGCTGATGTAATAGAGGCAATTTCCTCTCACCGGCCCTACCGGCCAGCTTTGGGGATCGACAAAGCCCTTGAAGAAGTTTCACAAAATAAGGGCACATTTTATGATCCTGTTGTGGTAGAGACTGCACTGAAACTATTCAATGAAAAAGCATTTCAATTCAGCTGCTGATATACAGTAAAATCTATTAGGCAACAGTGACAAATGGTATGCTCCGCTCCTTTATGGTGGGGGTTAAAAGTTATGATTACTTTGTCGCCTGGTTTACCTCCTAACCCCAAGTTGCATTCAAAATGATACTAATTTCTCACTCGGGTAGGTCGGCATTTAGGCCGACCAAAGAGCGGAGGGCTAAAGTCCTCCCTACCCATTTAGTATATGTTTGATTACAACTTGGTATTAGCATAAGCGCATAAATAACTATATGCGGATGATGCTTCAATTTCTTCGGCTATCTTCAGCAGTCTTTTTAAATTCGTTACTTGATTGCCTCCTTTAAGTGGTTGTTATTAAATCTCTGCCATTGCTCACACCCTCCCTCTTAACCAGGGAAACATCAAGCGGATTCTCTAACCCGACTTATTCATAAATTTAGGCTGGGTTTGCAAGACATCCCTTGCAAGATAAGGTTTATGAGCCAACGTCCAATAACACTTTGTTTGCCCAAGGGGATAGGAATAGGAAGCTGATAAATTTATGTTTTTCAACTAAATATCGATTCGCCCATAACAAGACCCGAATTTTTCGGGCTAAGGAATTTTGTGCGCTATTTTGTATAGATAACTTGAGCAAAATGTGTTACTATATAAGGTAAATATTTTATCTGGAGTCTAAACAAGGAGAACCTTCATGAACGGAAATAAACTGGTTTTGCTGGTGTTGAGTTTGGCGGCGCTTTGTCCCAATATTGTGGCAGCAGAGAGTATTCCTTCGGAGATGGCGCTGGTTCCGGCTGGCGAATTTAACATGGGCATGACCCCGTCGCAGGTAGAGAAAGCCGCTAACAGTTTAGGTGGTATGGCTAAATACTATGATAATGCTACTCCGGCGCATAAGGTGCACGTCGATGCCTTTTATATGGATAAATATGAAGTCACCAATGATGATTATAAAAAGTTTGTGGAAGCGGCCAGCGCTGCGATTCCGCTTAGCTGGGAGGATGCCGGTGGGGATATACCCAAGGGCAAAGGTAAGCATCCGGTAGTCTATGTGAATCAGGAGGCGGCCGGCGCTTATTGCAAATGGGCGGGCAAACGCCTGCCTACCGAAG
>JAJRUU010000102.1 GCA_024277605.1 bacterium | reverse complement strand
GGACGGTACTGCGCAAATTGCCATATATACCGCTATCAATCAGCGCCTTAAGGTGAGGCAGCTCTTCCCGCCAGCGATCAAATACAAACTGAGGAGTAGCGCAATCCAGCCCAATAACAAAAACTTTATTTTTATTCACCAAGATATATCCTCTTGTTACTTCTGCATGGCTTTGATTAATATATCAGCCACCTCGGGACGGCTAAACTCCTGTGGGGGTCTGATGCCCTCGCTCAGCATCTTTCTGACTGCGGTGCCGCTTAGAAAAATCCGATCAGGGCTCTTCCCCAACCGCTGAACTCCGCAGCAACTGATGTAGCGCAGTAATCATGCCCATAGAAAACCATAAAAAAACATTAATGCCAGCAAAATCCATCCTAAACTGTGCATGTACAATCCAGGTAAGAATACCACAAAGCCATCCAATGCCCAATAGCGAAAAGAATTGATCTTTCCCCTCAAAGAACAGCATCCCTAATTTAAAACAACCAAATAAGATGAACAAAAAAGCCATCAAAGCCAAGATGCCCGATTCAGCGGCTATCATCAAAAAGGCATTATGGACAGGGTAAGGCAGGATGTAGCTGATGGTTTCCCTGGTTCTATCGTAGCTGTTCATGACGGTGGCATAGTTGTTTAGCCCTACACCTAAAAATGGATTTTCTTGAATAATGTTAAAGGCCACTTGCATCATGGGCAGCCGTTTATAGGCAGATCCATAATCATCTTCAAACAATCTTGTCCGCACATCCGCAAAGAGACCGATAGCCATGACAGCCGTAAATGAAATGACACAGAACATCAACACCAGTGATTTTAAGCGGCTGTTTAATTTTCTCTTGAATATCCCATAAAAAGATACTACGAAGGCAACCCCCAGGGCAAGCCAGCCTCCCCTGGAAAGGGTGAGGATTTCAGTTAAACAACCCATGAGAAAAATCACACTCATAGCGACTTTAAGCAGCGGCTTGGTCTTCGTAAACACAAAGCATAACATTATCGGCAGGATAAGGTTGAGATACATAGCCAGAGAATTGGGGTCGCCTATGGTACCGCCTACTCGCGAAAGCATGGCATACCCTACCCGGCTACTTCTAAATGCCCGCTCCCCTTCACCAAAGATATCCATGCCCAGTGTGCCTCCGGTGGCAAACTGTAATATACCGATCATGCTTTGCAACAGAATCCCCGAAGAGAGCGCAAGCACAATCCAAAAAACTTCCCTTTTTGTCTTGATGTTATTGGCGAAATAAACAAATACGAAATAGCATTTTACTATAAGAATAAACATGGAAAAACTTAAAACTTTATTTTCCGACAAAAACGCCGACAACCCGGCCAAGCATATATATATTATAGCAGGAACTGAAATTATAGGGAAAAAGCGAATGGATGACTTTTTCTGCAGTATCTGAAACACCCAGTAGAAGAAGAGCACAAAAAGGGCCATGTCGAATATGGTTATCGGCAATCCCTTTAATTGAGCGTAATTGGTTTCCCTGATGATTATATGAAAGTCTAAGCGAATAGGAAGCGAAAAAGCGGCAAATAAAGTAAAAAAAAACTTTAAATCCCGCGTTATAACCAGGATAGAAAAAAAGAAAACTATCCCCATTATACAGGCTAAAAGCCACTTTGTTTCGTAGCTGCCAGCGATAAACAGCACGAGTCCAGAACTAATACCCAAAAAAGCGGCCAGCAAGCTCTTCGATGATTGCCAATCAGCCGTAAAATTCATTCTTTCCAAAATTGACATTTTATATATCCATTTAATCCAGATAGCCTAAATCCTGAAGCTGAGCCTTTATCTCCACTTCTTCGCTGCTATTATATTCTGCTTCTTTTGATTCTTCTCCCTCACAGACTAGCTCTTTTTCACTATACACAACCTCTTTTGTGCCTTGGAATGCAGGAGTGAAAATATCTTTTAAAACCTGTCCGTCAATCTCTTTTGGGACAGGCAAGCCCATGCTATACAGTGCTGTAGGAGTAATATCAATGATGGAAGCATCGATGTTTTTATTCTGACATATGCCATTACCGTAAGCGGCAAAAATCCCCTCTAGCCTATGGCAGCCCTCTGCACCTTTAACCGCCTGGCAAAAGCCGGCCTCTTTAAGTGGGACAGATGTATTAATTAAATAGCTGTAATTTCTCATTTTAAGTAACATGTCCGGGGCATGACTCACATAAGGGCCATGGTAGACTTCATCACGGAAAAGCACCTCATCCACAAACCGCCCCCCATCAACCGGGTCCTTCAACAGAAGCAGCTTTTCCTTCAGCCTGTTAAGCTCGTTTTCATAAGCGATATCTCCCGATTTAAGCCTGGGACTTTCATGATTAAAATATATCCCTTGTTCGTAAACATCGCTTCCATAAAACAAGGTTTTAGGGAAATCGATACAATGCATTAGCGGATTAGCAGCAACCGAGATATTGCGTTGTAGAGGGGATATGCCTTGTAATTTAGTCCTGGCTAACATTTTCGTCAAATAAAACTTTCCCTTTAAAAGCGACAAAAGGCCTTCCTGGCTCAACCACTTGTTTATGAATACTCTTTTCTCGAGCGGGCCGAAGCCGTGGTCGGAAACAATATATAGAGTTGTATCATTATCGATATGCTCAACGACATAGCCTATAATCTCGTCTATCAATTGATATATTTCTATAATCTTAGGCCGCCATTTCTCCGCCGTCTGGCTGTTGTAAAGCGGGCTATCGGCGTCTAAATATTTCCAGAATTTATGTTGTATTTTATCCAAACAGGTAAAAACTATCATAAAAAAATCAGCCGCATACTTTGTCCAAAGATACTTCATGGCCTCGAAACGTTTCCGGGTAGCAAACAAAATATCATCGAGAAACTTTTTAAATTGCAGGTCATTGTCCAGCTTACGTCCGGCGATTATGACATTGATAATATAGTCGCCGGTATGCTTTAGCAAATCCTCGTACAAAGAAAGCGGATAGGTGAAATCTGTCCTTCCCTGAGGCGTTAAAAAGCAGGGAAGCATAAAGCCATCTACCTTTTCTACCGGATAGGTTATAGGGATGTTTATTAAACCCACTATCTTTTCGGCTTCATTCAAATAGTGCCATATCTTAGGGGTTTTGACCGCCCGACTGCTCACAAAGACCTTTTTGGGTCCCCCACCTGTTTTTAAGGTAAAACCGAATACGCCGTGTTTCCCCGGATTCATGCCAGTTACACAGGAAACCCATGCGGGAGCGGTATAGGGAGGAATAGTGGAATTCAGGGTACCGCATACACCGTGTTCACAAAGCTTTTGTAAATTAGGCATATATCCCTGCCGCATGAGGGGTTTTAAAAGATCCCATGAACCGCCGTCCAGCCCCAGGACAAATGCCTTTTCTTTAGTTTGGTTCATTTAATATCCCCCCCCCCTCGTCTTGCCGGATAGCTTTATACGGTTACTATTTTCCATCCCGAAAAATTCGGGCAGGCACAGCCTGTTTCTTATAGGACGTTGGCTCATAAACCTTATCTCACAGGGGGTGTCTTGCGAACACAGTCTGAATTTATGAATAGATCGGGTCCATAGCCTTTACTTTAAATCCCTTAGCTTTTACAAAGTTTAGCCTTTAGTTTTTCTAATACCATACGATCTTCCTGGGATAACCTAAAGGCCCATAATAGCGTAAGGTAAGCTGTCAAATAAATCGTGATCATGGCGAAAACCACGAAAAAATTGTTTTTATCTAATCCCATATAAAACAACAACAGCACCAAAGCCGCCGACAAGACGCTGCTTAAAATCGGCTTCAGGGAGTTCCAGGAATAGGGGTGCATTTTCAAGAAATACCAGACTTCGGCCAGGCGCAGGAGTTGTATCGCCGAAATAGCGATAACATTGGCCCACGCCGCCCCGAGGATACCATACTTCGGGATTAAATATAAATTCAATAGAATGTTTACAGTACATAAAAAACCTGAATTGATGAGATTAGCCATAGCTCTGCCGGTCATCATAAGCATATAGCCCACCGAGCCGGAAACCGCATTTATCAGTTGCCCGGCACACAGGAGCATCATAGCCTCTGCGCCATACACAAACTTAGTACCGAATACGCCCATAATCTGCCTTGAAAATATGGCCAGCAAGGCAAATAAGGGTAGACTTACCGTCAAGACATGCCGGTTTGTGGTTTTAAACTGATGTTCTAACTTTTCTCTTTTGTTTTTGGCTGATAGATCCGAAATCATGGGTGCGAAGGTAATATTAACCGCATTCAGCGGCATAGAGATGATCGGTTTTATGCGGTTGGCCGCCCCATATATGCCGACCATAGCCGAGGGAAGGAAATAGCCCATAAGAATCATATCCGCACTGGATATAATTCTATTAAATACACTGGAAAAAAGTAGCGGAGTGGAAAAGCGCAGCAGTTGCTTTTTCTCAACCAGTAGCGGCTGGTTTTTTAAAACCCCGCGGAAGGACTTTAGCATATAGTAACCCGCAAGCAAGCTCCCGATGACCGCCATAAACACATAGACCCAGCTTAAGCCTATCAATCTATATCCCAGGTATATTGCCAGCGCCACACAAACAACGCGTATCGCAGGCACGAAGATACGCTGGATTAATACCTTATAGGTAATAAACTTTGCCCCTTGAAGTGCGGCTACCAACACCAGTGTAATACTGGAAAATGGTAACGCAATAGCTACAATCCTTAAGACAAATTGAAGCCTGATTTCGTGAAAGACCTTATTTGCCAGCAGCCCGGACGTACAATACAATACAATTCCCAACAAAACACTTACTACCGAAACCAGACCTATCCCCCAAAAGATGGTTCCCTTAAGTCGCGGTGTATCATTCTGCCCTTTGAACTGAGCTACGAACTTAACCATCGTATTTTCCATGCCGCAGAGAGCGACTATTCCCAAAAGTGAGATTATGGTTATGGCCAACACATATATACCATACAGCTCAGGCCCCATTGCCCTGGTAATAATTATACTAACCATGAATTGAGCCGCTACAAAAAACAACTGGCCGACAATATTAATCCCGGCATTCTTGATAATGGCGGTAGTTTCAGGTCCCAGATTTGCGGTAGAATTAATGTTTTGTTGCATTTTTATAATTTTCTTTGTTGGCTACCGCTATAGGACGAACATACTTTTCCAATAAATACAAAAGCATAGAGCGCCATCCATTGTGAAACAACAGCACTTTGTTAACTTCCCAAATTGTATTGGACAGTCTTAATTTATAATCTTCATCACCCTGTAAGAAATCGAATTCGAGCGTATCATCGTCGTTGAAACACTCTTCTATGATCCTCATAAACAGAAAAAAACCAGGCGAATACTTATGCCAATCTGCATCGTAAGCTGTGTTATAGAAATAATAGCGCCGGTTGTATCTAAAACCTATGGCAGAGGCTACAGCATGCTTGTCAACATATAAAAAATAAATTGAAAGCCCGCCTGATTCGGCAAAGGCATGAGTAACTTTAGCAAAAAAATCTTTGTTTGGCTGGCCCGAGAAAATACCCTTGCCCTGCATCCCTTTCCATGATCTATCTTCCAGCGCAGAGGCCTCATTTAAAAGATCATTCGGATTTTCAGCCCCCCGGTTTTCAAGAATCCGCAACTCTCCCTGTCGGCGTATTTTTTTTAATTTTCCTCTATGCAAGCCCCGATGCTTCGCGGACATATGCTGTTTAAAAT
>JAJRUU010000101.1 GCA_024277605.1 bacterium | reverse complement strand
TCCAGGCGCAGCCACAATTTACAGGATATGGCGCTTGAACGCTTAAACCGTAAGACCACTTCATACAAGGAAATAGTCGGCAGCGGCGCAAACCAACTAAACTTTTCCCAGGTGGATATAAAAGCGGCTACCAACTACAGCGCCGAGGATGCAGAGATAACCTATGCCCTGGTGCAGAATTTGGTACCTGAATTAAAATCGTTGGAGTTAGAGGAGTTGTTTTATAAGTTGGAACTGCCGCTTGTGGAGGTGCTGATTGAGCTGGAATTATGCGGGGTGCGCATTGATCCGGGGGTGTTATCCGAGATGTCCAAAACTTTGGATATGCAGCTTGGTCAGTTAAGCCAGGATATTTACCGCTTGTCCGGTGAGGAGTTTAACATCGATTCCCCCAAGCAACTGAGCGTTATCCTGTTTGAGAAGCTGGGGCTGCCCGCCACCCGCCGCACCAAGACCGGCTATTCTACTGATACCAGTGTGCTACAGGACTTGTCCCTGATGCATGAACTACCGGCTAAGCTGCTGGATTACCGGCATTTAAAAAAACTGAAAAACACCTATGTGGATGCACTGCCATTGCTTATAAACCCACACACCGGGCGAGTGCATACCTCATTTAATCAAACGGTTACCGCCACCGGCCGCCTAAGCAGCAGTGAACCGAACCTGCAAAACATCCCCATTCGCACAGAATTAGGCCGTCATATTCGCCAGGCGTTTATCACCGATCCCGGCTGTATATTTCTGGCTGCTGATTATTCCCAGATCGAATTGCGCATTCTAGCGCATATGTCGCAAGATGAGGGCTTAATAAACGCATTCCTCAAGGGGGATGACATCCACCAGCGTACTGCGGCTGAAGTGTTTGGGGTAGCGCCGGATGAGGTGACTTCCGAGATGCGCCGTCAGGCCAAGGTGATTAATTTCGGTATTATATACGGCATGAGCGCTTACGGCCTGGCCAAAGACTTAAAAATCGGCCAGCGTGAAGCGCAGAACTATATCAACCAATACTTCGCCCGCTATTCGAGAGTCAAAGAGTTTATGGACAGCCTTATCGAGCAGGGCAAGAAAGATGGGTATGTGAGTACCCTGTTTAACCGCCGCCGTTATATAACCGAACTGGCCTCATCGAATCGCAATATCCGCCAGCTTGGTGAGCGCATGGCGGTTAACTCACCCATTCAGGGCACTGCCGCCGATATTATCAAACTAGCCATGATAAACATCCAGCGTAAGCTGAAAGAGCAGCCATTTAAAACGAAGATGATACTCCAGGTACACGATGAGTTGATATTTGAAGTGCCGGAGTATGAGCTGGAGGATGCCCGTCGCTTGGTGGTTCAGGAAATGGAGAACGTTATCCAACTGGATGTACCGCTTTTGGTAAATATTAAAACCGGCGCCAACTGGGCTGAAGCGGATTAGGGGACAAGTCCCCTTCTCTCAGGACTGGCGATAACTTTTAATAAAACCGAATCATACCCGGCTACAGCAGAAGGGCTGGGAAACACCCGTGTACAAAATAAAGAACTTAAGGAAACCGTAAAAATGAGTATGAAAAACATAGCCCAGATTGAGCAGCATTATCATTTCACCGCTAACGATGCGCAGAACCTGCGCAACTTGCAGCCGATTATGGAGCAGTATAAGGATAAACTGGCGGATAAATTCTATAATTTCTTGTTAGAGATTTCCGAAACCGCCGAATTCCTGCCGGATGAGAAAACCCTGCGTAAGCGCAAGGAAACCCTCGCTGTCTGGTTTATGGATTTATTCAACGGCGTATATGACTATCGCTACTTACAAAATATCCAACGTATCGGTTATTACCATGTAAAGATCAAGCTTAACGCACACTACATGAACTCTTCCACGTATTTGGTGCGCCAGTTCTGCCTGGATATACTGGAAAAACATTTCGAAAACCCCAGGGAAAGGACAGAGCTGACCAGTTCAATGGAGAAAATACTGGATATCAATCTGGACATTATGTCCAGCGCTTATCGCGAGGAGGAGTTGAATAATGTCTTTCTCTCCCGTAAGCTGGAAAATAAGCTCATACATCTGGCTGAGCGCTTTAGTTATGGATTAAACCTGGTGTTAGTGCTGGCCCTGATGGGAATTTCGATAGGTATAATCGGTCTCTTCGGCCATGATATTTGGAAGCTGTTAAACGGGCATATGGAGCGCAGCATTCTGCACATCATGGGTACCCTGCTTATGCTATGGGTCATGATTGAGCTTATGGATACCGAGATCGAGCACCTCAAAAAAGGCAAGTTTTCGATAAACATATTTGTAGAAGTGGTGATGGTGGCGGTTATCCGCGATATACTCATCGGTACGCTGGAGCATGGCGATTCCCAGCGGCAGATAGTGCTGGTGGGAACTGTATTAGTATTGGGTATTGTGTACGGGCTTATCTCCTGGGCAGAAAGCAAGCATGGATGAGGTTCTACCCCGAAAAATTCGGGTCTTGTTATGCGCAAATCGACATTTAGTTGAAAAGTATAAATTTATCAGCTTCCTGATCAGCCGCCTCGGGCAAACTAAGTTTTGTTGGACGTTGGCTCATGCACCTTATCTTAACGGAAATGTTCGGCTATTGGGCATGAGTTTTCTAAATAATTTTCCGAACATGAAAATTAATTGGGATACTGGGGAAGTAACCCTGGAGTAATTATTGATGTGAGTTTGCCTGATCCACGAAGCAAAATACTTTGCGCTTATATTAACCTTACAGATATAATAGCCATATGAGTATATCACCCAGAACCAAACCCGGCATTCCATGGGGAAGGCCCCTTATCGTATTCTTGCTGTTATTACCCTTTGGTTGTGGTTATCGGCTGGCCGGCAGATTAAATCTTCCACCCCATATAAAAACCATTGCGGTCCCCATCTTTCAAAATCATTCCTCAGAACCGGACATAGAAAAAGTGCTCACCGAGGCGGTTATTGAGCGGATTCAAGGCTATGGGCAACTGACTATAACCTCGACGGATAAAGCGGATGCCATATTATACGGCAGCGTGAGTTCCTATGAACCACATACTGCGCTTACCTTCGATAAGAATTTCCTGGTGAGAGAATACAGGCTGAATATTACCGCCCAGATAGAATTAAAAGATGTAAAGCAAAATCAGATAATCTGGGGCAAACAAAGCTTAAGCGCCAAGACGGAATATTCAGTAGGTAAAGATGTGTCAGATACCCAGGACGCCGAACTCAAGGCGCAAAAGGTAGCTGTATATGAGCTGGCCCGCGATTTACTCAGTCTGTGGGAGTGAGGGACATAGGGGACAGGGTCCCTTGGGGACAGGGTCTCTTTTGGGGGCAGGTCCCCTTGGGAACAGGCCCCCTTTTAGATGGCTTTTGTTAGTTTCTGGAAGCTGCAACAATTTCGAGGGTTGCTAAATAATACTTTTAAGGACGCAAATTTTGCCCAGGAGCAGGGCCCATTTTTTCAGCAAGATAGCCGATTTATTGGACTATCTCAAAGACTTCTTTAAAGAAAAGGCGTATCTTGTCCGGGGGATGCTCATACCTTTTTTCTTTTACCCCATCGGTCAGCTTCATTACCGTTCCGTCCGGCCGGTGCAGATACAGCGGGCTTAAATAATAAGTACAACACTTAACATCCCGGGCCGCCACACTGATCCACTTAAGATCATCGGTAAAAAAGATTACCGGCTCCCCCCGATATTTGGCCCAGTCGTAATCTGAGCGAATTTTATCAATGTCATTCAGAACCATTTGATTGTCGTTTAACCTGATCCGTAAATCATCATCCACCACAATCCTGTCGGTTTTATTCACGCCACCGGAAATAATATACCGCTTGTCAGCCCATAGATAATATCTGGCCTTATCAAGGTATTTCTCCCTCAGCTCACGATCATAAGCCGGCTCTAAAACCGATAAAAATATGGCGATACCAATAAAAATCAAGGGCAATCCCACCCGCAATGAAGATACTTCCTTTTTGCCCAGCTTAATTTTTCCGCCCATCTGTTTCGGCAGGAAAACACATACAATAATACCGGCTATTATAAGCAGCAAGCTAAACAGGAAAAAACCGGCAATAACTATATTTAACGTATCCATGGACATTTTTCATCTAGCCTTAAATATGTAGCCCAGTAGTTTATACACCAGCTTAGCAGCCATAAAATCAGGGGCAATATTCCCCGGCTGGGGCGAAAGCTCCACTACGTCAAAGCCCACAATTCTCTTTTCACTGGCTACCAGCTTAAGTAATTGCAACACAGCATACCAATCCAAACCTCCCGGCTCAGGAGTACCTACCGCCGGCATTATTCCCGGATCAAACACATCCAGATCTATAGTTATATATACCTCATCGGATAAACGCTCAACCACTTCTGTGTGCCACTTGCGCTTATTCATTATATCTTGTGCCCAGAAAATTTTCAGCTTTTTATTTTCGATCCACTCAGCTTCTTTTCGACATAAAGAGCGAATGCCCACTGGAACTATCGGTGCAAGCTCGCCTATGCGCCGCATGGTACAGGCATGACTGTATTTATTGCCCTGATAGCTGTCTCTTAAGTCAGCATGCGCATCAAGCTGGAGTACGCTCAAGCCGTTATGCTTAGCAGCCAGGGCCGTAACCAGCCCCAGACTCAAGGAATGCTCCCCACCCAGGGCAACCGGCAGTTTTTCTTCCGCAAGCAGCCAGCCCGCTACCTCGGCGATGCGCCCTTCCATTTGCCCGGCTTCACCTGATACAGGTTCCAGCTCGTCCAGGGTGCAGATTCCCGCCCGGTAAGGCTCACATTTTAGTTCAGCATCATAGAGTTCAAGATTCCGGGAGGCGGCAATGATGGCGGACGGACCATTTCTGGTACCGCTCTTATAACTGGTGGTATGTTCATATGGTATAGGCAGGATAACGGCTTTTGCGTTTTCAAAATCCGAATATTCCCTTGCTAAGGCGGCAAAATTATGCGGTAACCAATACTCTTTATTCCACATAGTATACGCTCAACAAATCTTACGGGTACCTTACCTAAAAAGTGGCTTTTATATCTTGTCCCATTTCAAAGCTGGGACGCAGGCGCTGCTTTATTTCGTGGCCAGCGTTTTGTTCGATACTGTTTGCAATTATGGGCAAAGCGATGGTGGCATCACAGAAAACGGTAGTTTTAAGAGCCGACTTGGCAATCTTTCCCCATGATTGGGCCTCCTCGAAAGTGCAACCGGATAATCCCCCCCAATGGTGCGCATCAGTGGTAATCTTAAGTGCGTAACGGTGACCGCTCACACTGTATCCAAAAATACCGGCTGAAACCTCGGTTTGCTGAATAAAATTCTTGGGGGTTCCGCCGCCTATGTAGATAACCCCTGTCTCAGGAGTGAGTGCGGAAAGCTTAGCCGTCTCAATTACATCCTGCAGCACATCGAATTGTATCTGGGTTTGTCCCTTAAAACGCCCGTCAGCCACAGCTATCCCAATCGATGAGTCGCTAATGGCTGGGCAGTAAATTGGAAGTTTATGCTTTGCGGCAGTGGTTAGTATTCCCTCTTCTGAGCCAAGCCGCAACAGTTCTGACCCCAGAAGATATAGATACTCGCGGGTGGTATACGCCCGATCTTTAAGCCCAGCGGTAAATTGGGTAATAAATCCATCGGTTTCCAGAAATTAGGCTTCCCGGGCAAAAACATCATAAATTCGGTCAATGCCTTCCTTATATAACTTATTGTCATCAACATGGGCGCTGCCCTGCCAGTGGAAGCGGCCCAGGGTTTCATGGCAATCGTGAAAAACATTAGCCCCGGTGGTAACCAAACAGTCTATCCAGCGGTTTTTGATTAAGTGGACGATAATATGCCGCATACCAGCCGGAATCATGGCGCCTGCCAGCCCCAGAAAGATAAATGTCTTTCCGTGACACATTTTCTCCCAAATGTCGGCCGCAAGGGCCAGATTTTTACCCTGAAAAGCGGTTTGCCCCATCTCGCGCATCAAATCCCTTACGTTATGCTCAGGGTTTACTGAAACAGGTTTGACTGGCACTTTTAAGTACTTTGACATATTTGCACCACCTTTTGTTTGACTCCTACTCCTTTAACAGGAAAGGCGGATTTTAGTATCCGCCCTTCCTGTGCTTAATTATTTATGAATAATAGAACATATGCTTGTTCTTTTATTCTCCAATTATTTTTAGTCTATCCTGCTTCACAATATTTCTGGCCAGTTTAAGGTGTCGGGGGAAATCAGCGCCTCTATCCAGGATAGTTTCTTCAAATCTCTCAACCAAAAAAATGCTTTTTAAATATGAAATCGTAGCCTTGACATCAAACTTTTTACAAGAGAAGACATCCAGGCTCAAATACTCCTTTTCCGGAAAGGTATGGATGCTGATATGGCTTTCGGCAATCAAAACAAAGCCCGAAACCCCCCAATCCTCCGGTTTAACGCCTTCATATCTAAACACATAAGGCGGCATGATCTTGGTCATATTGATCCGTTTAGGACATTCATCCAGGAAATTATAAATTAAACCGATATCCTGTAAATGGTTTTGATTACCCCCATAACCATCAACCATTAGATGTTGTCCAAAACCGGTCATATCTTGACCCTCCTTAGATTAAAAAAATCTGGATAAACCACCCCCTGAAAACTTATGTGGACGCATTCTAAACGAAGTTTCTATGTAAAGCAAGGTTTTTTTTAATTTAGCAAAAAAAATAAAAATAATCAGTAAGCCTAACCCGAAAAATTCGGGCAGGCACAGCCTGTTTCTTCAGGACGTTGGCTTATAAGCCTTATCTCGCAAGGGGTGTCTTGCAAACCTAGGAGTCTGTCGGACTTTGGATGATTCTACTGCGACAAGTGATAAACATATCCATTTTCCCGGTCATTTTCGTTAAATAGTCACGCTATTCGCCTCAAATGATCGAAAAAATGGACTATATTTCT
>JAJRUU010000012.1 GCA_024277605.1 bacterium | reverse complement strand
TATACCCTTCTCGCCGTAATAATACCAGCTAATCAAGGTAGAGTACGCAAACAATGCCAATCCCAGGCTGACAATAAGCTCACCTGCACCGGGCAGGAACTGATTAAAGGCGGCGGAAGTGAGTGGCGCCCCATCTAACCCATCCTTCCAGTTGCCGCTTATTATAATTACTAAAGCGGTCATACTGCAAATAACCAAAGTGTCTATAAATGGGCCGAGCATGGCTACCAGCCCCTGCTGTAATGGGTCATCGGTACGGCTGGCGGCATGGATCATGGGCGCTGTTCCCAAGCCTGATTCATTGGAAAAAATTCCCCGGGCTACCCCCATCCTGATAGTCAGTAATACCGAAGAACCCAAAAATCCACCGGTAGCGGCAACCGGGGTAAAGGCATGTTTAATAATCAGGCTTATCGCCGGCCAAACCATATCCATCTGTGAAATAATTATAATCAAAGCTCCGGCTATATAGGTCAGCGACATAAAGGGTACCAAAAAGCTGGCTACCCGGCCAATACGCTTTATTCCACCTACAATCACCAAGGCAGTAAGCCCCGCTAAAATTAGTCCTACCCCCAGACGAAAAGTTAAGGCTGATGTATTGAACCACCCCAGTCCATAGAGCGCATCAGCTACCGAGTTAGACTGTACCATGTTACCGATTCCCAGGGCGGCTATCGCTGTACATAAAGCAAAAAACATCGCCATGGGCTTAAACGCAGGCCCCAGCCCACGTTCAATATAATACATTGGCCCACCTTTAACCGAGCCATCGGCCTCGACTACGCGGTACTTAACTGCCAAAAGACACGAGGAATACTTTATGGCCATCCCCAATACCGCAGTAACCCACATCCAAAACACGGCTCCCGGGCCACCGGTGGCAATAGCGGTGGCCACACCGGCAATATTGCCGGTGCCGATGGTAGCAGAGAGAGCAGCGCTCAGTGCCTGGAAATGTGAGATCTGCCCCGGCTGCTCTGGATGATCATACTTACCGGACAGCAGCTTAAGGCCATGACCAATTCCCCGAAATTGGATGAAGCGCAGCCGCAGGGTCAGGAAAACACCGCTACCCACCAGCATAATGATGAGCGGGGGACCCCATACAAAGCCGGAAACCGCATTAATCCATTCTCTTAGCATTTCCATAAGCCCTAAGCATAATAACCTATTTGACGGCTGTCAATTAATTTTTTTGCGGGGTGGTTAAGGGGTGTCTTGGTCTTCCGGCAGATAATTTCCGCTGTCTTTGGGCAACTCTGCCTGCTCTTGCTCGGGGGATATAGGGCATAACCAGTCTTCGTCTCCTTTGAGTTGTTTAATCCGGCCGTGCCTGACGCCAATAATGAATAGTTCTTTCTGCGAATCTCCCTCAGGGGTAAAACTGGTAACTCCGGATATGCCCGGGAAATTCTGCATATTCAGTAATGCCTGCTGTAACGCATTACGATCTGATACCCCTCCTTTTAAGGCGTGAATAATCATTCTAGCAGCATCATAAGCCTGGGCTGCCAGCAAGTTCGGGGTTTGCCAGAAACGATCCTTAAATTTGCTGTTGAAATCTTTTACCATAGGGGAGGGACTGTTAACATAAAAGCCGGTGGGAAATATCGCCTGCTCAACATATTTTCCACCTTCACGAACCAGTTTTGGTGAGTACCAGCCATTGGTGCCCAACAAGAATATTTTTGGGGGTTCCGCTGGTTGGGGTTCTAACCCCGCAGCTTCTACTTCCATTGGATTTCTCTTTTGTGGAATAATAGTGGGAGGCAACGCCCCCATACCGCCACTTTCCATCCACCACCCACTGCCGGTTTCTTCTTTTAGTTCGGCAGCCAACAATTGTTCTTCTGCTTCCAGCTCCTGCAGGCTTTCTCCTTCATCTAATACCACCTCCGGCGGTCGGTCAGCGAGGGGGTTTTTGTCCTTAGCGTAAAAGGCCAATTGAGGTGCAATTAATACTATTTTATCGGCATAGTCGGGGATGAATATTGCCTCCGGCTCCAGACTGCTTAGATATTCCGCCTGCCAGCGGAAATCAGTATCTCCCTCCTCATATGTAGCCAAGCCCAACACCTTACCGCCTAATTGATCCAGGTAAGCACAAAAAATATCCTTAAATTCCGTTCCATAGGAATTTTTAGGATAGAGTACCGCAAACTCTTTCAGGCATATCTTTTCTACTGCAAACTGAGCGATAGCCTGTCCCTGCTGGGTACTGGTAATACAATTTCTGAATACATACGGTCCCAGTTCGGGAATACCCCGGGCGCTGGCGGTAGGGGTGATCATCGGGGTATGTAAGCGGTTAGCTACTTCCCCTGCAAGCTGGGCCGAGGTACTTAAAACCGGCCCGATTACCCCAATTACCCGATCTTCAGTGATTAACTGTTGCATCATTTGGCCGGCGAGAGCCGGCTTCCCTTCAGAATCCTTAACTATTAAAGAGATTTTATCTGATACTTCCCGGTTTTCCTCCTCAACCGCCAGTTCCACCCCCTTTAATACCATATCTCCATAGATGGAGAATTTACCTGTTAGGGGAATAATCAGCCCTATACTATTTCTGTCTGCCAGCAAAGCCTGTTCTATCTTTTGATTTAACTCCAGGGCTTCCTGATAGCGGTGGTGTTCAGGAAACTCGTCTAATAATTCAGCCAATAGAGCCTTAGCCTGGTCATAGTTCAGGTCAGCAGTGGCGATTTCCACCAGGCACATAATAGCTTCTCCAGCAGGAAAACTGCCGGGGTACCGGGCTTTGATTTCTTCTAGTTGTTCCGGGGGTAACTTGTTAGCTATTAACTGTTTAATTTTTTCATCCACTTCCTTGAGGCTGTTCATGACTTGGAGTTGAGGGAATTGCTGCATTTTTTCTCGTGCCCGCATTAGTTTTACCCAGGCAAGCCGGTAATCCTCTCTGCCTTCAGCTAATGTAGCCAACATTAATTGCAGATTTATGGTC
>JAJRUU010000100.1 GCA_024277605.1 bacterium | reverse complement strand
CATAAACTTAGAACAGATTTGCCAGACCAGGCATGGCCTGGACTTATTATAAAAAAATCCCAAAGCCAACGTCCTGAAGAAACAGGCTGTGCCTGCCCGAATTCTTCGGGTTAAAAATGATATTGTCATGGTTTTTCCTGTGGGCTAAGTGATATCAACTTATTTTCACTTTCATTATAAAAATAATAACTGCGTGAAGGGAATTCGTTCATCAATTTATTGTTATATCCTTTCAGGTGCCGGGCAAATAGTATATCATTTTTTAAGTCTGGCTGGTTATAGGCAAATGTTTGCAAAAACGGTTCTTGTTTTAAAAAAATTATGGCGTTATTAACTTTTTCCTGTTTTATTAAGCCAGCTATATTAAGCCGATGAGTACCACCGGGGTGATGACTATCACCGGGGTAGAGCAGGGGGATTACCCGGACACACAATAGAGTAATGCAGCTTACAACTACGCCTAAGGCCAGTAACGATTTAATGTCTGGTGCAGAAAAACCGAAGCGTTCCAAACCCTTTGGTAAATTCATAATTGCCCTGGCTGTGAGTACGGCCCAGAAAGGTATGCTTACTAGTAACGGATTGGCTAAGCCTGGACGGATATCATAAGCTGAGAAGTTGAAAGCCAGCAGACATATTGTTATCCATAACAGCATATAATCCCATTGCTCCAACTTGCGGCTGGATAATATCCAGATCAAGATGAGGCAGAAACCGGGGAGAACCCAGCCCCACAATTGGTTGTTTAAGGTGGATAGATTATTCATTAAATAAAACAAACCCTGGCTTGGATTATGTAGCCCCTTAGTTAGCCAATAACTGGAAGTTGCACCCCACGGATTTCCTTGCAAAAGTTGATTGTATGTTAACAATAATGGCAACAAAAACGCCAATCCCACCAAAAAAAACAAATATTTTCTTTTTAATCCAAAATCAGGGTCTCGTGACAGCGCCTTTTTTATTGAATAAACGATAACAGGCAGCACCATAACCAAAGCGCTTGATGGCCTGATCATAAGTGCCGCCCCCCAGCATAAACCGCTGAAAACCGGATAACGCAATTTTGGTTTTTGTCGGCTATGCTGGTAAAAAAGCATGGCCAGCAACAAAAAAAGTATAAACGGTAAATGATTGAGGAATGAAGCGGATAATGACAAGTATAACGGGGAAAAACCCATAAACACAGTTGATAACATGGCTGTTGCATGACCATAAATATTATTGGCAAGGAGATAAAGCGCCATGACTACCAACAGTCCCAATAACGGATTTATAAGCCAGGGAATTCCCGCTTTGTGTCCTAATGCCAGTAAAAACGATTGCCCTGGAGCTAGATTTGAATACCATTGTGTATCCATGCGCATGAGGGGAAACTCAAAAAACTCGCGGCTGAAATTAATAGATTCGGCTAATTTCCCCGCCGCAAAAATACGGGCTTGAAAAAATTGAGCCGTATCTTCAATATAAGCCGGTAGGTGCTGGTTCTTTGTTAAAGAAATAATGTTGGCCAAAATAAAAACCCACAACGATGCTCCGATGAGCCATTTTTTATAATCTTGGTTGGATAACTTGTTCAGGAAACGATTTATCAGGGCGCCCCAGGCGGCAGGCAGCTTAATTTGTCCCATAATGAGTAGCAACAAGCTGCTTATGCCGGCCCACTTAATGATGAAATAGGGCAGGGTAAATAAAGACGCATAAAAGAAGCTATTCCCTTTATCTATTAACAGAAGACGCATGAACTCATACAGCGCCAGCGTTATGCTGGACTGTTTTTGCGGGTCGGCGACAAAAGCAAACCTCTTCCACCAGACATTAAACTGAGGTGTTGGAAATATACTAAACATAAAGATTACAAATAATATTATTTTGGTTACAAATAGCAGCTTAACAGATCCGGGACCTCCCCAAAACCGCTTAAACCGCTTAATTAAATCGCAGCGGTTTTTTACTATATAGCGGATTAGCAAGGCAAATATCAGGAATAAAAGATTAAGCGTGGTAATCTTTAAATATAGCCAATATTTTTTACCAAACGCACCAAATCTCCAGGCGGAGATTTTCCGGGATATATTTTTCTGAGGCAGGCTAAAAGAAACTGTTTTGTCCTTATAGGTCAGGTCAAACAGCAGGTCAAGACTGGTAGAGTTAAAAGAAAGGTGGCGATGGCCGTAGGTAGTAACCCCGTCCAGCCAGGAGAAAGATGTAAGTAATAAAAAACAGCCGAGGGAAATAAGCAGCAACAAAATCCATCTTTGCCTAGCCCATTGCTTAAGGTTCTTTTGTCCTTCAAGAGGTTTATCAGCTAAGCTCATGATTATTAAGCCATAGTAGTTCGGAACATTCAGAATGGCATTACCATAGCAACAGCACAAATTAAAGTCAAGTAATTATTAATGTTTCACGGGGTTGCCGGTTTAGCTGACAAGCGAAGTTAGATATGACACATGAGGGGTATAAATGTTCCTATAAGATTGCTACTTGCCTAAATAGCCTGATTTTAGTAAGATTATCGATGAACCGATTGAGTGTAGGATATTGATAAAAAGGCCCGAACTTTAAAACGTTATTTGACGAAGTTTTTCCATATAATTTACTTCAAAATTTTGTGCAGGGATGACGGTGAACAAAAATATTATCCCAAAAGAAAACCAATTGTTTGAAAACAAGAAAATAATTTTTAGACTTAATCTGGTTATTTTAACCGTTTTAATGCTTTGTTTGTTTTTTATAGGGGAGGTTCTATACAGAACATACCATAAGTTTGCAAAGAAAATTCCTTTTACTTGGTCACTTGAATTGTTACTTGATCCGGAACTTGGTTGGAAAGGCAAAAAGATTTTCGGAGATATAGCGAGCAATAAATACAAAATTTTTGTTGTAGGGGATTCGTTCACAGATGGGTGTGGGGTTAAAGAAGAAAAGCTGTACTACAACGTAATGGGAAACCGTCTTGGCGCCGAATTGTTTGTTTATGGTGGCAGTGGATATGGAACTTTACAAGAATATATGGTGCTAGATAGATATTTTGATGAGATAAAACCAGATTTAGTTATTCTTCAAGTTTGCGAAAATGATTTTATAAATAACTCATGGAAGCTTGAAAAAACTAGTTTTCTTAATAACAACGTTAGCATAAGACCTTATTTGAAAGGTGACCGGATAGAATACCTTTTCCCTAGCCGTTTGGGGAAGGTTAGAGCCTTCCTGACAACACATTCCAGGTTGTTTTATTCATTATTTAACAGGATTGATATGCTGTGTGCAATATTATCCGAAAAAGGCTTGTTGTATACGATAGAGCATGATATTAGGGATAGAGGGATGGAATTGGATGAGGTAAAAAACGCTGTAATGGTAACCAATGACCTAATAGCAAAAATGAAAAAACGAGTCGGCCAAACAAAAATAGTTGCTTTCAACTCTTACGATCGATATATTTCCGATAACGCCAACGAACTATTTAGAAAGATTTTTCAAAATAATACCATAGAATTTGTAGCAGAAATACCAAATATAATTAGGTTGGAAGAAAATAGAGGGATTAGAGTACGAATAAGTGACAACGCACATTGGAATGAAAATGGACATCGTATTTGCGGGGAAGTATTAATACAAAAATTATATGAATTAGACCGAAAGGGCTACATAAGCCTGCCTTAAGGGGTACCCTTAAATATGTATTTGTTTAGAACTAATGCCATATAAGCATAAAAAGCTCCCAAGCATATTTGTGTTGCTATTGCCATTTGCTGAACCTTTTTCCTATACAGGGGGGCCTTACTAATGTTCTTTTTCTGCCAAACTTGATGGTTTCGTAAAAAGTTCCCACATGTCATCCTGAACGAAGTGAAGGGTCTCGTATTATATTGAAAAAAATAGATTCTTCGCGGAGTTTATCCTTGAGCATCGCGAAGGGCTCAGAATGACAAAATGACGGTTTTCAGACTTTTTACGACTCCATCAAACTTGATTGACAGAAAAGCGGTGGTTTCGTATTATTATGTTATTGTTTTATTAAGCGTTGTCTTGTTATCCCAGGACAGGCGGTTTAAGGTAGCACGAATCTTCACAACTACAGGAAACCTTAAGGGATGTTTTTTAAGTTATTGGGAAATTTGAAAACGGATGTGAAACAAATGCTAGCTGTTCCCCGTTATTGGATTCCATATACGTTCTCACAAGGCAAAGCCTTTGCGCCTGTTTCAGTCGATATTGAGCTGACCTTTAGATGTAATTTAAAGTGTCAAATCTGCCCGCAAGAGTTGCATAAAAACAAACAATCTGCCGCCGGACAAACAACTTCTATTCCCAAACAATCCGAAGAAATAGGTTTGACCGATATTAAAGCCCTGGTTGACGATTTGGCACAACTGGGAGTTAAAGTCATCACCCTTACCGGCGGAGAGCCATTCCTGCGAAAGGACATCCTGGAGATAATATCCTATATTAAAACCAAGGGGGTAGGCTGTAATGTCCTGACCAATGGTATGTTAATTAACCCCACTATAGCCGCTGAACTAGTTAGGGCCGAGGTCGATACCATTACCTTTTCAATGGATGGGCCTGAAGAAATCCATGATAAAGTAAGAGGGGTTAAGGGGTCTTATGCAAAAGTTTGCCGCTCAATTGAATATATACAAGCACAAAAAAAGCTTCAGGGAAAAAACAAACCATCCATAGGTATTAATTGCACTATATCCTCGCTGAACCAACATAAATTCAGTCAATTGATTGATACAGCAAATAAATACAATCTATGTTCGGTTAATTACGCATTTTTATTCTTTACTCAACAAGAAGCGATAGATAAAACGCAACAGCTGATCCCGCTAAAACAAGCCAAACCGGAAGATCAAGTATTACCTGATTATTTAAAGCAAATTGATCCCGATGTGCTTCAATCGGAAACAGATAAGTGCTATGCTAAGGCAGCTGAAGCTAATGTTTTTGTAAACTTCAATCCTCCCTTAAAGCGCCAGGAACTCAACTGTTATTTTTTTGATGACAATTATTCTTATTGCACCAAATGCTTCCTGCCATGGTACTCCAGCCGAATCAATCCATATGGGGATGTATATCCCTGTTCAATTGATTTCAAGGTTGGTAATATCCGCCAGCAATCATTTAGTCGATTATGGAACAGTGAAAATTATATTCGTTTCAGAAGTACCTTAAAAGAAAATGGATTGTTCCCCAAATGCCTGAAGTGTTGTGTTCTTACCAGCAAACTTTGGAACCACTTGCCATAGTAAACAGATATGACTCTCTCTAAGCACAATAAATCTAAATCCACTACTTTAGCGGAAAAAATTGGATTTTTAATTTATAGATTAAGACATCCTTCGAATAATCATTCCTTGTTTATCACAACCCCTGAAGAAATAAATAACACAAATGCATACAGAGACGAAAATCCTTAATATTTTAAAAGCTTATCCAATAAATTATTCAGCGCTCTGGAATCAATTTATCCCTTTAGTTCCGAATATCCAGCCAAGGCTCCAAGCAAGGAACAGACACCTGACATTAAAGTCAAATTAAAGGTTGCGTTCAATAAATTATTTACGCCTGTATTAGAACTTACGGAGTCTATATACATCTTGTTATTTAAGCCACATGAAGCAAAGCAACAGAAAATATTACCCAAGATATTTAATTTAATTAGAAAAAAAGGGTTGATTTTAGTGGTTGTTGCCGCAGCGTACATAATGGCTCATAATGTAATGATTATGGAATCAGCTACAAGCGCTGTAATATTGGTTCTATTGCCTATGGTTATAGCGCTTGTGGCTATGAAGCCTGTTTTTGGAATTAGTGCATATTTGTTTCTTAGCGTAACTGTGCTTCAATTCTCCATGTGGGGTTTTCCTCAAAGCTTCCTTGGGATGCCTATGTTTCTCACTACACCTATCTTACTACTTACCTTGTTGAGTTGGCTAATTGAAGTAATCGGAAAACAAGAAAGATTCAGAGTGATATATGATTCTAATAATTCCTTGATGGTTTTATTTTGGGGATTTTTATTATTGTCATCCTTATTTGCAATACCAGATTATTTAAGTCGGGGGAGTTCTTTAGGTGATTATTTAGTTTTCGCCAATTGCTGTGTAGTCTTTTTTACTATCGTATATCTCATTGGCGACGATATCAAGAAATTCTTTTTTATGATTAGTGCTGTTGCTGGAATATATGGTTACTATGCGTATAATGTTTTAAGGAAAGCCGCTTATTATGGATTCGGTACCGATTATAGCGTTACCACTAATGCGGCTGGGCAACTGGCTGATAATAATGAATTAGCAGCTTGCTTAGCTATATCTGTGCCAATCTTTTATGGATTATTTTTATGTGCCAAGACCAAACCCAGAAAGTTGCTTTTTTTAATAGGATCTCTTATGGCTGTTGGCGCGGTAATTTACACCAGATCGCGGGGTGGGCTTCTGGGGTTAGGGGTAATAGCTGCTCCTATGTTTTTTAAGCAGGTTATCTATGGGAAAAAGAAAAAAATAGTACCTGTAATACTTGCCGCTATTATCCTTCTCGCTGGTTATGGGGTATTTCATGAAAAGGTACATAGTCGTATAGAATCAATTGCAAATTGGCAAGAGGATCAATCGGCTAAGAACAGGATTGTTAGTGTAATCGCGGCTTGGGAAATGATAAAAGATTCTCCACTCTTTGGGCAGGGAGGCCTTACCGGAATTTACGGTGCTGCCGGTGCTGCCGGTGGAAGAGAACCATTTTTTCCCGATTTTGGGGTACTTATTAGAACCGGATTTGATGATGATGATTTTGTCTTAATTGAAAAGCCAAGCCATGATTTTGTTATTCACAATGCATATGCCGCTTTAGGCGGACAATATGGTCTTCCCGGGTTAATAATTTTTGTATGGCTTATTTTTCGTTCGATGAAAAAATTACGGGGATTACGGAAAGAGTTTCCTTTAAACGATGAAACTGCTTGGATTCATTATATAAGTCATGCCCTTGAAATAAGCATTCTTGCATACGCCACCACTGCCATGTTTTTAAACAATCCCCATCAAATATTTATTTATGTCATACATGCACTGACCTCTTCGCTCTGTTATTTGACACAGCAGCCCCAAAAAAAACATAATGTCGGTATTTCAATTTTGGGGTTAACTCTGTTTGCTTATTGGTTATATACTACTGTTGGAATGGGAGTTATGCGTGCTGGTGGGTAACTGATCGTTTTTTACGAATTGCTAACCCGATCTATTCATAAACTCAGACTAGATTCGCCAGACCTCTTGTGAGATAAGGTGCATGAGCCAACGTCCTAAAAGAAACAGGCTATGCCTGCCCGAATTTTTCGGGCTAAAAAGGTGCTCCAGAAATGACTAGCCCCAGTAACGTATTATTTGTGGTGGATGACTTTGCAAAAGGAGGAGCTGCGGTTGTAGTCTATAATCTAATCCAGCGCTTAGATCGATCCCTGTTTAAGCCTCTGCTCTGTTGTTTAGATGATACCGGTGTATTGGGAGAGGAACTAAAGGCAAGTGGAGTAAAAGTTTTCTATTTAAATCGCCAGCCAGGCACAGATTGGGGCGTAATAAAAACACTTAGGCAGATAATTAAAGCAGAAAATGTGGATTTGATTCATGCACACCAGTATACGGCATTTTTCTATGGGGGATTGGCGGCGATAAGTTCGCTATTTAAGAACTTAATATTTACTGAACACGGTCGGCATTATCCCGATCAGCGTAATACTAAACGAGTTATAGTAAATAAATTTATGCTGCCTTTTACTGCCAGAATCATTGCGGTTTCACCGGCAGTAAAGCAAAGCTTGATCACCTATGAGGGCATGCCCGGCCACCGGATAGAGGTGATATTTAACGGCATTGATTGTCATAAATATAATATATTTATTGACACGGCCAATAAAAAGAAAGAACTGGAATTATCTCCAACAAGTTTATTATGTGGTATGATAGCCAGGTTAGGGACTGAAAAGGATCACGCCACACTAATAAGAGCTATGTCCAAAATAACATTAAAATACCCGCAAGCGAGGTTGCTGCTCATTGGGGATGGTCCTAAAAAAAGCGAGCTGGAGAATTTAGTCCGGCAATCAGGGCTAGCTGACAAAGTAATATTTACCGGTAGCAGAAGAGATATTCCGGAATTACTGGCCATTTTGGATGTAGCCGTGTTGTCCACTTTTTATGAAGGAACTTCCATTACTTTATTAGAAGCCATGGCGGCGGAAAAACCGGTGGTGGCCAGCAGGGTAGGGGGTAATCCCCTCGTAGTGGAGGATGGAGACAATGGTTTTTTAGTGCCTCCAAATAACCCCGAAGCCCTGGCTGACCGGTTATTACAACTGTTTGCTGATGAAAGTTTAAGAAAGAAAATGGGGCAGGCTGGTCGTCGGCATGTGCAGCAGCAGTTTAGTCTTAACCAAATGATGGCGAATTACGAAAAGCTGTATCAGCAAATATTAAATTGATCTACATAGATTTAAACTAAATCCAGACTGGTCAGCTAATAAAACCCGACTCATCGGGTATCGATCTATTCATAAATTTAGTCTGGGTTTGCCAGACCACCCGTGAGATAAGGTTCATTAGCCAACGTCCAATAAAGCTATGTTTGCCCGAGGCGGCTGATCAGGAAGCTGATAAATTTATAATTTTCAACTAAATGTAGATTTGCCCAGGACAATACCCGAATTTTTCGGGGGGTAAACTGATAAGAGAGCATGTATTATGCCCAAGAAGGAATATTGGGATGAGTTATGGAATAAGACTCCCCTGTCGCAAGAAGAGATACAAAAATATGAAGACCAATATCTATCACCGGAGTTGCGTAAGTCTATAGGCAAATATTGCCGAGCTGGGCAAATACGCTGGTTGGAAGCTGGTTGTGGCCCGGGGTATTGGAATTTTCTGTTTAATGCTGACGAACGCATAAAATTTTCGGTAGGGGTGGATATTTCAGATTGCCTTATTGAGGCGCAACAATATAAGAAAAAGTATAAGTTGGCCTCACCCTATTTTACCAAAGCCAATATCTTAAAGCTTCCGTTTAAGAGCGAAAGTTTTGATTTCATTACCAGCCTGGGGGTAATAGAGCATTTTAAACAGCCGGAGCTACCGTTACTTGAAATGCAGCGAATGCTTGCACCTGGGGGCGTACTTTTTTTAAATACTCCCAACAAGGGCCTGTGGAGCTTAAGAACTAAATACTTTCCGATTGATGAATATGAGGACTATTATCGCCCGGAAGAGCTAAAGGATATGGCGGAGCAGTGTGGTTTTGATGTGCTGGAATATTATGCCAAGGGATTAAGCAATTCTGTCATGACCGTTTTATACAATATCTATGATTATAATCAACGTTCGCTGCTGTCACGGGGTTACCATTTCGGGTTGAGTTATGTTAAGAAAGCGCTTAAGTACTTTGATCCCTGGCTTGATCATAGATATGGATTTTATAGCATTGTGATTGCCCGTAAAAAATGATACCAATTACCATATAGTAGATGAAGGTACTAACCGAATATAGAATCATAGAAAGTCAATGCCCACTGTGGGAAGAGCGTACGCATAATGTCCGCTATTTTCCTTCATGGGGTTCTAAACTGGCCCGAGGTTCGTTTGTTCCCCAATTTATTAAAAATAGTATTCATGCTATTTTTAATTCACCCATGGTGGTAGCAATTAGATTATTCAGCCACAGGAAGAGTTATGATATTGTTATTACAGGTGATTTTAAAACAGGAATTTATTATGCTGTATTAAGAAAGTTTTTCGCTGGAAACAGTTGTCCCCACCTGCTGTTGGATCTGATGCTGGATGCCGAGCAACAAAACCTGCTGTGGCGGTTCAAGCGTTTTATCCAAAGGAAAATATTGGCCTCGGTGGATTGTCTGTTGGTTTTTTCTCAAAATGAGTTGGAATATTACCCCAGGGTACTAAATATAGATAAGGCTAAGTTCAGGTTTGTGTCTTATCATACTAACATTACGCAGCCGCAGATGATTTCCAGCCATTCCGGGTATCTGTTTAGCGCCGGCAAATCGGGTCGTGATTATAAGACGTTAATTGAGGCGGTAGCTGATCTTCCGCTAGAGTTAATTATCGTGAGCGACAAGATGAGTATGCAGGGGATTAAACCCCCGGCTAATGTTAAAGTATATTATGATCTAACATATGATAACTACCTTGAATTATTGAAGGATTCCATGATAGTTGTTCTGCCGCTAAGGCCACATATCCGCTCATTGGGGATGGTGGTTATGCTGGAGGCGATGGCTTTTGGCAAGCCTACCATAAATAGCCGGGCGGTTTCAAATGTGGAATTCATAAATAATGCGGAAAAT
>JAJRUU010000099.1 GCA_024277605.1 bacterium | reverse complement strand
TCAGACTTCTATTTAGGAAAGATAGTGGTTTGTGTTTTAAGTGGCTATTATCGCTTATAATAATACTGAAATAGTCGGCCAGAAATTTTTGGCATTCAGCTTCATTTTCAACTGGGAAAGCACAGGTAACCTCGGCTAACCAAGCGTCAACTATCGGTTCTTTATAATGTTCAAGCAAGGAGATAGGATCCATGTATTTTTGGCTACTCCTATGTGGTTGCTGACAGCATAACCACTAAACCGATTAGTTTCAATAAATTTAACAACAATTACAGATAGTAACACTATATTACTTATGAGTCAAGAGACACATAAATTACGTGGCCTATATATAGCAGTTTGCTGATAAGCTGATGGTTGGAGGTCGCTATATGTAAAGATGCCTTGATCTCCGATTAGGGGTTATGTTTTTGAGCCTGGTTCATTAATTATTTCTCCCTGGAAACTGTTTTTACCGCTTGTATTAATACGCAACTGAATCAGCTTGCCGATCAAATCAGTAGAACCGCTAAAGTGGACTAATTTATTTCCCCTGGTACGGCCGGTGAGTTTGGCCGCATCGGTCTTGCTGGGGCCTTCAACCAGCACTTCTATCTGCTGGCCGATCATGGACTTGTGCTCACTATTTGCGATCTCCCGCTGAAGTTTAAGCAGGCGTTGGAAGCGCTGCATGCTTACGGTACGCGGAGTTTTGGCGCTAAGTTTTGATGCCGCCGTATGCGGGCGATCCGAGTATATGAAGCTGAATATGTTTTCAAATTGGGCGATTTTTATGGTTTCCAGCGTTTGCTCAAAATCATCTTCCGTCTCGCCAGGAAAACCTACTATTATATCAGTGCTGAGGCTTATGTCCGGTATCGATTTCTTAAGCAGTGCAACTTTATCCAGGTATTCGGCTTGGGTATAACGGCGGTTCATGGCCGCTAAAACCTTATCCGAACCGGACTGTAGCGGCAGATGCAGATGCTCGCACACTTTGGGGAGTTCCAGCATTGCCTGAATCAACAAAGGAGAGAGGTCTTTGGGATGCGAGGTTACGAATCTGATGCGCTCTATACCTGCGATTTGGTTTAGCCGCTCAAGCAGCTTGGGGAAACCGGCTCCGTTAGCCAGCTTCTTCCCATAGGAATTGACGTTCTGCCCTAACAGGGTGATCTCCTTAACCCCGTTATCAGCCAGTTGGCGCACTTCGCTGAGGATACTCTGCATAGGGCGGCTGCGCTCACGACCCCTGACATAGGGCACCACGCAATAGGCGCAGTAGTTGTCACAGCCCTCTATAATGGTTACCCAGGCCTGATATGCGTTGCTTCGGGAGACGGGCAGCGCCTCGGATATCAATGCCGGTGAATGTTCTACCAGTTCCAGTTCAGGCTTTTTCTGAGCCAGCACCTGTCCTAACAACTGCGGCAGGCGATGTAGATTGTGAGTACCCAATACCAGGTCGGTATAAGGCGCCCGCCTGAGTATATCTGCCCCTTGACTCTGCGCCAGGCAACCACACAGTCCGATGATTAATTCCGGTTTTTCTGCTTTTAATAACTTCAAGCGTCCCAATAGAGAAAGGGCCTTCTGGTCAGCCTTGGCCCGGATGCAGCAGGTGTTAAGTAAAATCACATCGGCCTGCTCCACCGCAGCGGTTACCCGATAGCCCTCCGCTTCGAGTAACCCACCCAGCTTCTCAGAGTCATGCTCATTCATCTGACAGCCAAAGGTTATGATGTGATAGAATCTACTCACCACTTACCTCGCTTCTAATTCCACGATTAACCTCATACCCATGAAAGACCAGAATCTTGAGGGGGACGAAGTCCCCTTTGATTAAAGCAGGCCATGCCTGCCAAAAAGGTCTCCTCAAGGTTTTAATCTTTTTCATGGATATGAGGTTAATCGCGTCGGCTGAACATTTTGCCGGGGGCTTGCATTATGCAGCCTTTCATCTCCAGGGTCATCAAGACCCCTAATATCTTATTTGCCGGTAGATCGCTATTTATAATTAGTTCATCCACATGCACCAGATCGTAAGGGAGTAATTCCAGCACAGTTTTTTCTTCAGATGTAAGGTCTTCAGCGTCAGCTTTTTTGCCTCCAGCAGCATCAGCTTTAGTAATTAAGCCCGCCAGTTGAAGTTTTAATTCATCTAAAATATCGTCAGCAGTCTCTATTAATTTAGCGCCTTGTTTAATTATCGCATGCGTGCCATGGCTGTACCTGGAGGTAACCTGTCCCGGAACAGCGAACACCTCCCGCC
This sequence comes from bacterium, assembly GCA_024277605.1. GTDB lineage: Bacteria > SZUA-182 > SZUA-182 > SZUA-191 > JAJRXT01 > JAJRUS01. Next base: position 6,913 of record JAJRUU010000099.1, on the reverse strand, counting down.
CTTGTTCCAAAGCGCAGCCTACAGTGATCATGGTGCCGCTGCGCACAGCTGCTTCAACCACCACCACACCCACGGATAAGCCGGAGATGATGCGGTTTCTTATAGGGAAATTATAAGCATAGGGTGGGGTGGACAGAGGCAATTCAGATAGCACCGCACCGGATTCACTAATGCTGCGCATGAGTTCATGGTTTTCCGGGGGATAGACGACATCCAGCCCGCAACCGAGTACCGCCAGGGTGCGGCCCCCGGATTTCAAAGTTCCACGATGGGCGGCGCTATCAATTCCCCGCGCCATACCGCTGACGATAGTCAGTCCGCATTCAGACAGTTTAATAGCCAGCTCTTCGGCGATCAGCCGTCCATAACTCGTATTACGGCGGGAACCGACTATAGCTATACTGTAGTAATCCTGGGGCTGTATATCTCCCTTTACATATAACACCAAGGGTGGATCAAATATGGCTTTTAAGTGTTCGGGATATGCGGGATCATCCAGGGTTATTATGGATATCCCATGCTTCTCTATCTGGGCCAGTTCTTTTTCCAGCGGCTGCTTCCAGCTAAACTCCTTAACCTTGGCTGCTATCTTAGGATTTAAATCTTCGACCTGGCCTAACTCCTCCAGCGGAGCCTCAAAAACCTCTTCAGGCGACTCAAAATGCTTAACCAGCCGGTAGAGGTCGGCGGTTCTCACCCCAGGGACCAGATTTAGTGCCAGCCAATAGTCTTTATCTTCCATTTTATCCCAGGAACTCCTTGACCTTTTTAATAGCGCAGAATTCCCCGCACATACTGCATACCTCGCCTGCACTGTCCAGCTTGTCCGCACAAAGTTCCCTGGTATTTTCAGGGTCAAGGGACAAGGATATCTGTTGCTGCCAGTTTAATGTTTTTCTAGCCAGTGACATTTCATGATCACGCTTTTTAGCCAGCGGCAGCTCAAGTGATACATCAGCCGCCTGAGCGGCAATACGGGTCGCCATTACCCCCAGCCGGACATCTTCTAAAGTAGGCAGCCGGAGGTGCTCAGCCGGGGTGACATAGCATAAAAAATCAGCCCCCGCCGCCGCTGCTACCGCTCCCCCGATGGCAGCCACAATATGATCATACCCGGGAGCCGAATCGGTAACCAGTGGGCCTAATACGTAAAAAGGAGCCGATTTGCAAAGCTTTTTCTCCAGCAACACATTAGCCTCGATTTGATTCAAAGGAACATGGCCGGGACCCTCAATCATGACGGCCACCCCTTGCCGCCAGGCGATTTCGGTCAGCTCTCCCAGGGTGATCAACTCCTGTATCTGGGGCCGGTCGGTGGCATCCACCCCTGCGCCGGGGCGCAAGCCGTCTCCCAAGCTGAGTACTACATCATATTTTTTGGCAATCTTAACCAAGCGCTCAAATTGCTCATACAAGGGGTTCTCCCGCTTATTTAAGATCATCCATTCGGCCAGAAATGTACCACCGCGGCTCACCAAAGGCAGCACCCGCTTATCCTGCTTGAGGCGTTCTAATACTCTCTGGGTCACCCCGCAGTGGACAGTGATAAAATCCACTCCATCCTGAGCCTGCTCCTCAATAACGTCGAAAATTTCTTCGGGATCGAGCTGAGCGATAGATTTGCCTTTGGTCACAGTATCGACCACAGCCTGATAAATAGGGACAGTGCCCACCGGCATAGTTGAGGCTTCCAGCACCTGCCGCCTGATAGCCCTCAAATCTCCCCCGGTACTTAAATCCATTATCGCATCGGCTCCGGCCGCAAGCGCTACATGCAGTTTTTTAAGCTCCAACTCTACGTCGAGCATGTCCTTGGATGTGCCTATATTGGCATTTACTTTAGTGCGTAATCCCCGGCCAATTCCCACCGGCGCTGAATTTCGCCTGAGATTATGCGTAATAACCACTCTGCCAGCCGCTATTTCCTGTCGGATATACTCTGGGGGACACCCCTCGGCGCTAGCCACCTGCTCCATCTGGGAGGTGATAACACCTGCTCGAGCTTGTTCCATCTGAGTGCGATGCTGCTTTTCCATAATAATCGTTTTCCTCTTTATTTATCGCATAAATTTAGCTTTATGAAGGGATTTTACGCTGTTTATTGTAAACGATTTGTGAAAGAGTGTAAAGGGGGAGGGTAATCTATTTTCTAGCTGTTGCCCAAATCATTTCATGCAAGAATATGTCATTGCGAGCGAGGGGTCAGGGACCCGAGGTCATTGACCCTTGGGTCTTGACCCTGGCGAAGCAATCTCAAGTTGTTGACATTCCGATAGATGGCTTCGTCGCTACGCTTCTCGCAATGACACAAACAAGTATAATTTCATTTGGGCAACATCCCGTCTTGAACCAGGTTTATGGTTCAAACCCTATTTAAAGGAAAAGCTGCCCCCGGGGACATGTCCCCTCCCCAGTCCTTATAATATACCAATACCAGGCACTGCGTATATTACACACCTCAACAATGGGGGAACTCCAAAGCATTTATACTCCATAGCATTTGGATTGACACTCCGTCAGGGGGTTGCTATACTGTTAGCATTGAATATCAACCCCTTAGGAACAATATTATGCCGCTTAAACTTCTCGATCCGCTATTTTTAAAGAAGCTGCAAATATTACAGTTGACCAGCCGTAAGGCTTCTTTGAAGGGCCGTCAGGGAGATTTGAAGGTTGGCAAGCATGGCACCGGGATTGAGTTTATGGAGTATAAGCAGTATTCCCTGGGGGATGATTTTAAGCATATCGACTGGAATATATATGGCCGCTTAGACCGGCTCTATGTTAAAATGTTCCATGCTGAGCGCAGCCTGTCGGTGTATATATTCTTAGATGCCAGCAAATCCATGTTATTACCGCGCAAGGACAAGAAATTCGAATACGGTCTGAAGACTGCGCTGGCCCTGAGTTATGTGGCCCTAATCAGCCGGAACCGCGTCAAGCTGATTTTACTGGGGGGCGAAAGCAAGTCCAAAACCCGCGGCATGGTGCATTAATCCCCCTATTTCGAGGGTTCGCATAATATTCACAAAGCTGCCGGTTTTCTGCAAAACATACACCCGGATGGAATAGCTGACCTGGGGGCCAGTATCCATAAGGCAGTGTATAAGATCAGGGATGTGGGCACCGCAATTATAATTTCCGATTTCCTCATGGAACCGCAAAAGTATAAGCGGGATATCGCCCTGTTGCGTTTTAAAAATTTCGATATAAACATGATTCACATTCTGGGGTATAACGAAAGCAATCCATATAAAGTGGGCAAGATAAAGGTGCGGGATATAGAAACCAATGAGGAGCGAATCGTCAACTTAAACGATGCTAACCTCAAAAAATACCGGCAAATCATTATGCGGCATCAACAGGAAATAAAAAATGTTTGCCTGGCTAATAAAGCCATCTATACCCTGGCAAAAACCGAGGTATCGGTAGAAAATTTCATCTCCAGGGAATTGATTCATATGGGCATGTTGCGCTAACCGATTACCCGGTGGCTAAAATTAATTATGCACTTTTTAAACCCCCTGGCAGCCCTCTATAGTTTGACTTTAATCCCCATTGTGCTGTTATATTTCCTGAAACAGGAAAAAGTAGCCCTGGTGGTTTCCAGTATTATCCCCTGGCGGGAGCTGACCGATGCGCCTACTTCAGAGCGCCGGAAATTCAATTTCGAACTTTTATTCCTGCTGCAACTGTTGGTGATCCTGACCCTGGTATTAGCCCTGATTCGCTTTTATACCTTAAGCGGTAAGCCGGTTAAGTACCAAATAGTAATACTGGACACATCAGCCAGCATGCTGACTCAGGAGGAAGAGGGAAACAGATTAGAGCAGGCTAAGGCCCAGGCCTTGGAATTGGTTGGAAATATGCAGCCGGGCGAGCGTATCATGCTGATTCGCGCTGGGGCGTATCCCCAACAAATCACCCCATTTATTGATAGTAAATCCGAACTCAAAAAGGCCATCGAGGAATTACATGGCGCAGAAACAGTCGGCCAGCTGCAAGAGGCCATACAGATGGCCGTCTCCGCTACAGAAAGCGCCGCCGGTTATAAAATAGTCGTATTTACCGATCATGTGGAACCTGGATCAAAAGAGTTAGCCGGAGCGCATGCTGTAGAGTTTAAATTGCTCGGCAAGCGGCGGGATAATGTGGCCATTACCGCCCTGGATGTATATCAGGGATTATATGATTATTCTAAACGCAAGGCCTATATGACTCTGCACAATTACTCTCCCACGGCCAAGGCCTTTGAAGTAAAAGTTTATCTGGACAAGCAACTTAAATGGGGCAAAAAAATGTCCCTTGCGGCTGATGAATCCAGCACCCTGCCATTCGGTAATTTAAATCAGCCGGGGATATTAAAAGTCCAGCTAGCGCTAAATGACGCCCTCAAAGCCGATAACGAGGCGTATGCGATTATCAGTCCGCATAAGTCACTGAAATGGTTAGCAGTTACCGAAGACCGGCGGCTAAGCAGTAATTTACAGCGTATAGCAAATGCAATTCCCGGCCTGGAGCTTAGCTTGATAACTCAAAAGCAATATCCAGCTTCAAATATTAAGCAATACGATATGGCCACATTCCATCATTTTGTGCCCGCCCCGCTGCCCAGGAAAAATGCACTATATATAATGCCCACACCGGGCAACAAAAGCTTTAAGACCCGCCCGGCTAAAACAGATACACTCCAAATTATGGATTGGAACCGCCAGCACCGGATACTTAAGTACCTGAGTTTTATTGATGAGCTCCAGCTCGGAGAAGCCTTTGAGTTGGATCCGCCCGCTTGGGCCAATGTGCTTATGAAAGCCCAAAATTTCCCGCTGGCCTGGGAGGGTGAATTCCAGGGACAGCGGCTTGTTGGCCTGGGGTTTGAAATAGGCAAATATCTTTTTCCCGACTCGGGGGATGTCAGCATGCTGGTACTGTTGCTTAATACGCTTGACTGGCTCAGCCCTCAGCTATCCTCAGCCACTCAAATTAAGACCGGCGATAAATATATTTTCGAACACACTTCACCCCTGAAAAGCGCCGTCATAATAAATCCTCAAGGGGAAAAGATAAAAATTGACACCAAGAATGAAGCACGGCTAAGTTTCAGGGCAACCGATTTTGTAGGTAGCTATGAATTATCTGCGGTGGATATTGAGGGCAAGCACATAAAGCGTACGTTTGTCGCCAACCTGCTGGATGAGGCAGAGTCGCGTATTACCCCTACCGTTACTTTGCCGCAGGAACCAGCGTCTGACACTCAAACAACTAAAGAGGCTCTCACGCAAGAGCGATTGGAATTCTGGCCCTATATAATCATGGCCGCCCTGTTCTTTTTATTCATTGAGTGGTGGGTATACTTTAAAAAACTGGGCTAAAGTTAACCTGAGTTCGATATAAAATCAGCCTGATTTACTTATAAAGAACAAACCCTTAGGGGACCCCCTGCTGAAGGTGGCGCAGCCCCTTGATTAAAGGGGACTATGTCCCCTCCCCCTTCAGGTTTACCATATATGAACTCCAAGCCCTTAAAATACAAGCTCCGCTTAGTACCCGATAAGCCGGGGGTGTATTTGATGAAAGACACCCTGAACGCTGTGCTGTATGTGGGTAAGGCGGCAGCGCTCAAAAAGCGGCTGGCGTCTTATTTTCAGAAAGCTGCCAGCCTGGGGCCGCGCCTGGATTCCCTGTTGGAGCAGGTAACCGATTTTGAATATCTGGTGACTGACAGCGAGCTGGAAGCGCTGATACTGGAGAGCGTGCTGATCAAAAAGCACCGCCCAAAGTATAATGTTACCTTAAAAGATGATAAGCACTATCCCTATTTAAAACTGACAGCAGAAGATAAATATCCCCGGTTGTCGATTGTGCGCCGGGTGAGGAAAGACGGCGGGTTATATTTTGGCCCCTATGTGCCCACCAAAGCCTTGCTCCAAACGCTGAAGCTTATATATACTATTTTCCCGCTGCGTCATTGTGTGCACATGAAACCGCGGCAGGGGCGCCCATGTATTGATTACCAACTGCATCGCTGTTGCGCTCCCTGTTTTGGTTTAATAGCGGCTGCCGAATATGCTCAGATTGTGGAAGGGGGGAAACTTTTTCTACAGGGCAAGAACAAAACCCTGTTGCAGACGCTAAAGCGGCAAATGGATGAAGCCTCTGCTGAGTTGCGCTATGAACAAGCCGCAAGGGCTCGGGATCAGCTTCAGGCTATAAAAAAGGTGACGGAGAAGCAAAAGATCATATCCTCCGCCAGCAGGCTGGATCAGGACATAGTTGCCTTAGCCCATGAGCAGGATAATGCCTGCTTTCAGGTATTTTTCATTAGACACGGAATGCTTATTGGTAATAAACATCTAATGTCAGAACACGTTGGGCACGCCTCGGATGAGGAGCTTGTGTCCAGTTTTCTGCTCCAGTTTTATGCTGAGCAAACCAGGCTGCCGCCGATTGTACTAATTCCCCAGCCGGTTGCCGATCAATCGCTGCTGGAAGAATGGTTGAGCAAGCGGCGGGGGGCAAGGGTGAAGCTGACAGTTCCCCGGCGTGGTGGGAAGTATCGCTTGTTGGCTATGGCACAAGAGAATGCACGGATTCAATTAAATAACTATCAGCGTGAGCAAGACAAAGCCCCGGAGTTAATTATTCAGGTCAAACAGGATTTGGACTTACCTACCTTGCCTCGCCGCATAGAAGCCTTCGATATATCCAATATCCAAGGCAAGCTGGCGGTTGGCTCTATGGTGGTCTGGGCGGATAATAATTTCAGCAAAGATGATTATCGGCACTTTAATCTCATCTTGACCACGCACTCCCCTTTTTTTAGCAGATAACTATCAGAAATTAAAAAACAATAGTTAGGTTTTGTCGCTCGCATTGTAGATACGAATACATATATTCATGTCAATGTTTATCC
>JAJRUU010000098.1 GCA_024277605.1 bacterium | reverse complement strand
TATAGAGCGGGCACATGCTATCCTGCCCAAGCAGAACGACAACCAGCCCGCAGATGTGCAGGAATTAGAGCAAGTCGCCACTCCCAACATGAAGACAGTGGAAGAAGTGTCCGGTTTTTTTGGCTGTACGCCCCAGGACTTGATTAAGACATTAATAATTCAAGTTGATGATCAAGTGGTGTTCACCCTATTGTGCGGAGACCACGAAATTAATTTTGCCAAACTTAAACATTTATTAGGCTCTGAGCAATTAGGGCTTGCTGATGCGGAAACTATTGAGCGGGTCACCGATGCTCCGGTTGGTTTTGCCGGGCCGGTTGGAATTAAGGGTTATAAAATAATCGCTGATCTGGCGACTAAAGAAATGCGTAACTTTATTAGCGGAGCAAACCAACAGGATCAACACTATAAAAACGTTAACTGGGAGCGAGATGTACGTCCAACACAATATGCCGACATCAGAGTGGCCGCAGCCGGTGATCTATGCCCGCATTGCCGGAAACCGCTTGAGTTTAGCAGGGGGATCGAGGTGGGGCATATATTCAAACTCGGCACTAAATACAGCCAGGCGTTACGCGCTACCTATCTGGATGAGCAGGGCCAGGAACAACTGATTATTATGGGCTGTTACGGTATCGGCGTGGGCCGCACCATGGCGGCTGCAATAGAACAGAATCACGACCAGAACGGTATCATCTGGCCTAAGGCGCTGGCCCCCTTCCAGGTAGCCTTATTGCCGCTTGATACGGCAGATACTGAAGTAATGGATCTTGCGCTAAAATATTATGATGCTTTAGGGCAAGCCGGGATAGAATGCTTGCTGGATGACCGGCCAGTGAGGCCTGGAATAAAATTCAAGGATGCCGATCTCATAGGTATTCCGCTTAGAGTAACCATTGGAGCCAGGGATTTGAAGGCTGGTAAAGTAGAGTTAAAGCTCAGAAAAACCGGTCAGCTGGACAAATTGGCCCCTGAGCAACTTCTGTCAACTATTAAACAACTATTAAATTAACTGGATTAACCAATGAGTAATCAAAAAAGACCTATCTGCTTATGGATAGGATTTATTATCGCTTTTATTTTGTGTATATACATTGAACCGGCCCATGCCAAGCCCCCCCAGGGCATGATCCTCATTCCAGCCGGTGAGTTTACAATGGGCAGTGAGTATGGTGAGGAGGATGAGGTTCCGGTGCACCAGGTTCATCTGGATGCCTTTTATATAGATAAATATGAGGTTACCAATGCAAAATACCGTCAGTTTCTCAAAACTACCAACCACCGGAAACCATATGGCTGGGAAGATAAAAACTTCAATCGAGACAATCAGCCGGTCGTCGGCGTTTCCTGGGAGGATGCGATAGTATATTGTGAATGGGCAGCTAAACGCTTGCCCACCGAAGCCGAATGGGAAAAGGCGGCTCGGGGTGAGGATGAGTTGATGTTTCCCTGGGGACCGAACTGGCACAAACAAAATGCTAACAGCGCTGACGCAGGCAAGAAGAAGACTGTATCTGTAGGCAGCCATCCTCAAGGAATCAGTCCCTATGGGGTGCACGATATGGCAGGTAATGTATGGGAGGGGTGTGCTGATTGGTATGTATCTAATTACTATCTCATAAGCCCCAAAAGCAATCCTCCCGGCCCCGTAACCAGTAACGCCAGAGTAATCCGGGGGGGCGGTTGGTTTGACTCCCCCGCCCAGCTGCGCACCTCTAACCGCTATTATAGTCACCCCATGGTAAGGTATAATAGTATCGGTTTCCGCTGCGCCAAGGGTTACAAATAACCAGGCAGGGGCCAACTTAAGCTAAAACAAATTATATAATTTGCTACAGATGAATAGATTAAAAGGCTTCATACTAGCGCTTCAGTTTTTAACCAAAATCACTATAAAACGGGACATAGTCGCTACTCCCCAAGAGCTGGGGAAGAGCGGGGTTTGGTTTCCGGTGGTGGGATTTGTGCTGGGACTGTTTTTGGTTGCGCTGAATATGCTGCTTACTCCCCGGTTACCGGAAATCATAGTAAGCATTATTTTAATACTCACCTTAACCGCCCTTACCGGAGCGCTCCATCTGGATGGTTTTATAGATTTGGTGGATGGATTTTATGCCGGTAACAATCCGGCTGAAGTCCGGGAAGTAATGCGGGATACGCATGTCGGCAGCATGGGGGTAGTTGCCGTATTTGGTTTATTGCTGTTAAAGACTTTTTCGCTGAATGCACTCGATCCAATATATAAAAACATGGCTTTGCTGGTTATGCCGGTTTTAGCTCGCTAGAGTCTGTTTTATGCAGCCGGCAGGTATGATTATGCCCGCCAGGAATCAGGTACGGGACAGCTATTTACCCAGGAAAATGACTTGCGGCAATTCATTAAAGCCAGCATCTTTCCGGTTTTTTTTAGTAGCTTATTACTAAAAACAACTTCTATATGGTTGGTGTTATTGGTGTTTTTTTCAACAGTTGGCCTTAGTGCCTGGTTTAATAAAAGGATCGGAGGCATGACTGGTGACAGCCTCGGCGCAATTAATGAAATAATGGAAACTGCCGTTCTGTTATTTCTGTTGTTATTACTCAATTAGTAATGCGTAAGCATTGGCAGCTAGATTTTTGGATAACTATTTGATATGCTTATATTATTATAATGGAACCTTAAGACTCCGGAAAAAGGTAGTCCTCATTGAAAAACTATTTAAAATCAATTATCTTTAATTGTCAACATCCACAATTCGAGATTAACGATTACAGGGTAAGATATTGGCATGTTTTAAAGCGGAAATGCTTTCCCCAAGGCTGTCTGATCGATGAAAGACAACCGATAGCGCCTGTGCTCACCATATCTCAAGCGGAATATAGGGATTTTATAGCTGGATTTAAGGTTTTTCAAAAATGGGCCGCCTCCCGTAGCAAGAAGCTTAAGAGCAATTTTATCGGAGTGGTTCAATATGTGGCTCCGAGATTTGAAATCGCATTGGTGGAAGGCACCCTATTCTATACGTTTATAGGTTATACCCTGGTATATAAAGAGTGTTTGATTGACAATACATTTTTTGAGGATTATGTATATGTTTTAATTGACAAAAAGACTCAAGATAAAATGAATTTCCATGATGACGATACAGTCTCCGGTTGTGGACGGTTCAACATAGATGAAAAGGGTATTGTTAGCATAACTAAGCCCACGAAACTGAAAACTATTATTCCTGGCAGCCCCAATAATTATTGGGATAATCAAGCGCTGGCTGATATTTCTCTCCGGCATATAGATTATTTACAGCAAGATAACTGTTTGGAGTGCCACTGGGCGTTGATAAATACCGAGTGGCATCCTCACAAAAAACAACACCGCTTTCAGTTGTGTTGTCCCTTTAAAGATTGTAGTCCGAAAGAAGATTCAAGGTAATATGAAAACAATTTGCAGCGTTCAACTAAAGTGCACTTAATAAAATAAGCCAAAAAAAACAATATCCGCTTCTTTTATGGTATAATGTAGGTATGGACGACAAAACGGAATGTGAAAAATATAGTGAGCAGATAGCGCTTATCTCTTCCGTTGAAGAAGATAATCCTCTGTTGGAAGAGGCGATTGAGCACCTGAAGGGTTGCGCTCACTGTCAAGAGGAAAAGCTTGCTTTTCAGCAATTTGATGCGGTAGTTGAGGAAGAAATACATGCTGTACCTATCCCGCCTTTCCTGGCCAGCCGGATAACAAACCGAATCAGAAGTTCCGCCGAATCACCCCGGAGAGAATGGCGTTGGAGTTATGCGCTAAGTGCAGCGGCTATTTGTCTGCTGATTTTTGTCAGTTATAATCAACTTCAAATTTTATCGCGAATAGATATAATACAAACTTCCAAGCCGATAAACAGCATGCAGGAGTTGCAACCTAGTCATTATGCTCTGCTGGACATTGTAGCTACCATGTCGGCTAAGCGCCATCAAAACATTCTCTCCAGCCGTTTTGTAGTTTTCGATGATAACCTGACCAATGAAAGCTTTAAAGGTAAATTCAGCTTTAAAATTACCCTGCCGGATTTTTCCCGCAAGCTAAGGTTGGTGGGAGGGAGTAAATGTCATTCCTGCAGCTACGAGATGGCCTACTTACTATATAGAACCGATACTGACAGCGTTTCGCTGTGTGTGTTCTCTGCCGGCAATTTCGGCTTGGCTAATTGGAGCGGCAAACCGACAGTGTTCAAGAAGAAGAATTACAATGTAGCTGTATGGAAAAAGGACAACCTGGTTTATGCCATGGTATCCCATATTCCTGAAAGTGAGACTAAAAGCATTATATGGGATTCACAACAGTAGAGCGCCTTGAAAAAGGTGATATATCACCAAGGGGATATATCACCTTGGTGACTTGTCCCCTTATAGATTAAAGGTTATCCCCACCATTACTCCATAAGTATAAAGGTCATTATCAGGCCATTCCACAGTCCCGTCCTTTATAGTATCGCCTTCTATATACTGCCATTCTCCAAGCGCCCCTATATACGCCCCGAAAAGTTCAGTAAACTGATAAGTCACCTTAGCGTCAAGACTGGCGATAATCCCATACTCAGCATCAATATTTTCACCAATAAAATCGTTATGTGCCTCAGCTCCGAGCATATAGGCAAAGCCAGGTTTAAATGAGAATGACCACTTCTCCCCCTTATTAAATGAAATTTTGGGGCTATACTCCAGATAATCAATGATAAATTTTTCCTTAACCGGGGGTATAACCGGGGGTAAGTCCAAGCTTACTAATCCGGAATATAGGTATTCCTGAACTTCATCTACATTAAAGTTCCTTCTTTCAAACTCAAGAACTCGACGTCCATAGGATACGACATGTTTTATCTCCCAAGGGCTTTCAAATTCTTGAACATAGCCAAGGCCCAATTTAAGCTCCCAGCCGCTAAGTTCGGTATCATTCGTTTGATTGCTGCCACCCTCTGTATTCCATTCCTCTTCTTCAGTGGTTGTGCGAAACAAGCCGAAATCCACATCCAGCCCCATTTTATTCCCGGAATTAGTTTCATAATAAACGCTGGCCAGGACATCTCCCCTGCTCAACCAGGCTTCCCATTCACTATCTGTATCAATAGCGCTGACATGCTCTTTATAAATCACTTGGGCCTGAGTAAATTTAACTCCAAACTCTGTGTTCAGTTTTAAACTCTGTCTGCTGTCAAATTTTACCGCTTCAGTCGTTTCAAATGCTTTGGCTGCCCGTTCTTCGACATCTTTAAAAGCATCATTCTGTGCTTTAGCAATACCCACAACACTTAGCAACAACATGCAAATAACAACTATACTAAAACCTACTCTATGTTCCTTCATTAATCTCCTCCTTTTTCACCAGACCAAGCCTGGTTTTATTAGCTGCAAGTCTGTATTTAGTCTGAAAGCATTAAGTTTATCAATTTCCTGGCTTTTTATGAGACATAGAAACAACATATACCATATTTGCCTTATAATTAAACCAGGCCATGCCGGGCGGCAATCAGCTCAATCTCTACCCTGGCTCCCTTGGGTAGTCCGGCTACCTGAACAGTGGCTCTGGCTGGTTGATGCTTTGGGAAGTATCGGGCATACACCTGATTAAACTCAGCGAAATCACCCAGATCAATAAGATAAACCGTGGTTTTAACTACATCTTCTAATGCAAAATCCGCCGCCTTAAGAATAGCGGCTACATTATCTAATGCTTTAGCCGTTTGTTCTAAAATACCGCCGCCAACAAGCTCGCCGCTATCGGGATCGAGTGGAATCTGACCAGAGACAAACAGCCAATCACCAGTCCTTACGGCCTGCGAATATGGCCCGATAGCTGCCGGTGCAGCGTCACAATTTATAATTTCTTTGCTATGCATGCCTTGCCTTTATTGTTACTCGCAGCTATAGCCGCCTGGTATACTTCCTTTAGCGGCCTTCCTGTTTCTCGGGCTACCCTTTTACAATCCTCATGTTCGGGAGCTACATTTTTAACTTTACCATTTACACTGGCTACTTTTACTTTAATCCGGCCAAATTCAGTCTCCAGCTCTTCAATCTTACGTTCTAATTTTGTTCGCTGTACACAATATCGCCTGACTCCCAGGCTGGTGGTTTCGGTTAACAACAGTTCGGTTAACGTATTGGCCAGGTGCACAGGGGCCAACAGAGTAATTCGGCTTGCCGGGCGGTTCTGCTTCATATAAATCGGGGTAAAAGAAACATCGATCGCACCCATATCAAATGCCCGTTCCATCACCCAGGCATATAATTCCGGGTTCATATCGTCAATGTCGGTTTCCAATACATTCAAATGATCTTGCAGGTACTCCTCAGAACTCTCGCCCACTGCAATTCGCAGCATGTTAGGTGTTTTTTCTAAATCATAATCACCCGCTCCATAACCTACCGCCGCAAGACGCATAGCCGGATACGGTCCATACTCCTGCGCCAGGACACTAATTATAGCTGCTCCGGTTGGTGTTATCAATTCACGATCAATCCCGCTGGAATATATACTAACCCCTTTTAATAGCTCTATTGTCGCCGGCGCTGGAATGGGCAGGCGGCCATGTTGTGTCTCAACCATACCGGCGCCCACATTTACAGGAGAAGCAATAACCCGATCTATCCCCAGCAGGTTTAATCCCGCCACCGCTCCCACCACATCTATTATAGTATCCAGCGCACCTACTTCATGAAAATGCACCTCTTCCACTTGTACTCCATGAACCTTGGCTTCGGCCTCGGCCAATCGCTGAAATATACGGGAAGCCTGCTGTTTTATGGAAGTAGATAGAGAGCTATTATCAATGATCCGTTTAATATGCGTGAGATTGCGTAGCGGCTGGCTTTCTGCGGAGAGTTTAACCTCAACTTTACTTCCCTGGATGACACCTTTAATAGTTGACCTGACTTCAAGCTGATAACCGGTTAGTTGTAGCTTATCCAGCTCACACTTGAGGTCGTTAAAACTTACTCCAACATCAATAAGCGCTCCCAGTATCATATCCCCGCTAATTCCCGAAAAGCAATCAAAATAGGCGATTTTCATACTGAAAGCTAATCCTCAACCTTTGGGAGGGGGGGACAGAGTCCCCTTTTTAACAAACGACTTCGCCTGGAACCCGCCGAGAATTTAGTTATTTGTAGGGTACCTTGAAAAAGGGGACCAGTCCCCAATTGCTCTTTTCTCCGATTGACGGTGTCGCAGCTCGTCTCAAAATGCTCATGTACCCGTGTGTACACTGCGCTTTTTCGACTCGCCGCTCCTTGGGGATCTGTCCCCTTGTCCTCGAAGAAAATTTCTAATTTTTAAAGGCACCCTGCAAATAATCCAGGCCAACTGACTAATCAGCCAAAACACTTGAAAAGACTATCATAGTAAAACAGGTTTAGTCAATTATTTTTATCTCGAAGGTAAGCACGTATTGTGGGGAAACTGAGAAATTTAAGCCTTTACCCGATCTATTCATAAACTCAGACTAGTGTCATGTCAAGTCTGTCATGCCGGACTTGATCCGGCATCCAAAGCTTGTGGATTCCCGCTTTCGCGGGAATGACAATCATACGTTACATGGATGACATGACACTAGATTTGCAAGACATCCCTTGTGAGATAAGGTTTATGAGCCAACGCCCAACAAAACTTTATTTGCCCGAGGCGGCAGGAGCAGGAAGCTGATAAATTTATATTTTTCAACTAAATGTCGATTCGCCCATAACAAGACCCGAATTTTTCGGGTTTACAGGTTTGCATTTATTAAACCCCGACCTCGTCGGGTTCTCCCAGCTTATTTATCTTATGTGCCAGGCAACCAGCCCCAAAACCATTGTCAATATTCACCACACCCACTCCGGCGGCACAACTATTAAGCATGGTAAGTAAGGCCGCCAGACCATTAAAACTGCTGCCATAACCCACGCTGGTGGGTACGGCAATCAATGGTTTATCCACCAACCCCCCCACCACACTGGCCAAGGCGCCCTCCATTCCAGCTACTACCACAATTACCCTGGCGCCGGACAACTTTGATTCCTGCCCCAGCAGGCGATGAATCCCAGCCACTCCCACATCATAGAGTCGCTCCACCTGACTCCCCAAAACATCAGCGGTAGTCACGGCCTCTTCAGCTACCGGAATATCCGAGGTACCCGCACTTATCACCAAAATCTGCCCGCCGGTTTTAGGTCGTGTTTCTTGTTTTATGGTAATGGTTCTCCCCAGCTCATTATAAACCGCCCGTGAATCCAGCTTATATACCGCCTGGTATACCTCCGGGACGCACCTGGTGGCTAAGAGATCGCAACCCATAGCCAAAATGCAGCTAACGATTTTCTCAATCTGTGGAATAGATTTACCCTCACAGAATATCACTTCTGGAAATCCCTGGCGCAAATGGCGGTGGTGATCCAGGCGGGCAAAGCCCAGATCCTCAAAAGGGAGAATCTTGAGCCGCTCCATGGCCTGCTCAACTGAGCAACCTCCTGTTTTTACCTGCTGTAATAATTCTTTTAGTTTATTTGGTTCCATGCTTTATTTACCCATAATACCAGCAAACTCATCCTTAATCTGGCGAGCTAAAAGTTCCTCTACCGCCTGTCTGGGAGATTTGTCTTCAAATAATACCGCATGCACCTGCTCGGTAATCGGCATATCCACCCCATTTTTTCGAGCCAGCGCCAAAGCTGATTTAGTAGTCTCCACCCCTTCGGCCACCATTCTCATTTCGGCCAATATGTGGTCTAATTTTTGTCCCTGCCCGATTTTAAGACCCACCTGACGATTTCGGCTTAAATCGCCGGTGCAGGTAAGCACCAGATCACCCATACCGGCCAAACCCAAAAAGGTAATCGGTTTCGCCCCCAGGGCCGCCCCCAGCTTGGCAATTTCGATCAAGCCCCGGTTTATCAGCGCCGACCGGGTATTTAAGCCAAACCCCAGACCGTCGGATATACCGGTGGCCAGGGCCATGATATTTTTTATAGCCCCGCCTAATTCGGTACCCACTACATCATTGTTGATATATACCCTGAAGTAGGGGGTGTGAAATATTTGTTGAATCTTTTTAGCTACTTGGGCTTCATCGGCAGCGGCTACCACTGCGGTAGGATACTGCCGGGCGACTTCAATGGCAAAGCTGGGGCCGGAAAGCGCCCCTACCCTGCATGGCAAAAGTTCCCCCAACACCTGACTCATGCGCAGCAGGGTATTATGCTCTATGCCTTTTGAAGTGCTGACAATAATAGTTTCGGGGGTAACATACGGCTTAAACTGTTGGGCTATGCCGCGCACATGCTGCGAAGGTACCGCCATAACGACAAACTCGACATTTCCCAAGGCTTGCTCGATAGAGGTACAGACTAAAAGCGACTCCGCCAGCTGTATCCCCGGCAAATAGGTAGTATTTTCCCGCTCCCGCTCTATAGTTTTCGCCAATTCAGGGTTATGCACCCACAAGCTGACGGAATAGCCTTTTTGAGCCAGCAAATTAGCCTGGGCGGTTCCCCAACTGCCTGCACCGATTACCGCCAGCGCTTGAGCCATGCACTACTCCTTATCCTAAACTTATTTGCCCCGAAAAATTCGGGTATTGTCCTGGGCAAATCTACCTTTAGTTGAAAAATATAAATTTATCAGCTTCCTGATCAGCCGCCCCGGGCAAACAAAGTTTTATTGGACGTTGGCTAATGAACCTTATCTCACGGGGGATGTCTTGCAAACCCAGTCTGAATTTATGAACAGATCGGGTTGCAAAGTGACAGCTAGTAAATAAATCGGTCTATACTATCATTTTTAGCTATAAAACACAAACTCATTTAGCCCGAATAATTCGGGTTTTGTTATGCGCAAACCGACATTTAGTTCCTACCTAAAAACACTACTGTCCGGTTAATAATCGAATAAATTCAACTGGATACAACCAGATGTTTCAGTTTTTTGGTAATCACATTGCGTAAGTAGCTGATAAATATGAGGTCTCTCGAATAAAGAGATGCTCAAAATTTGCAAAATTG
>JAJRUU010000097.1 GCA_024277605.1 bacterium | reverse complement strand
GGTTTCAGAACAACTGATTGCCTGAAAATTGCCTTGTATCATACTCTTGGCAAGTTGCCGGAACCAATACTTGCCCACAGATTCTTGTGAAGAGCCTTTTTTAGCAAAACTGTCCACGACTCAGGCATGTTTTGCCTTGACAATTCAGCAGTGTTTATGCTACTTTCCGGCTGACTTATTCATAAATTCAGGCTGGGTTTGCCAGACTCCTTGCGAGGTAAGGTTTATGAGCCAACGTCCAATAAAACTTTGTTTGCCTGAGAGGCCGGGAACAGGAAACTGATAAATTTATAATCTTCAACTAAATGTCTATTCGCCCGTAACAAGAGCCGAATTCTTCGGGTTAAAAAACCCATCCCTCGTGGAGGGCAAATGGTTCAACAAATAATCTTCGGCACAGTCGGTGGGCTGGGGCTGCTTATCTATGGGATTCAACTCATGGGTGACGGCTTGCAGCAAGTGGCCGGAGACCGGATGCGCAAGATATTGAGCGCCCTTACCGATAAGCCCCTGATGGGCGTGTTTGTGGGCGCTGTCGTAACCTCCATTATTCAGAGCAGTAGCGCCACCACTGTGTTGCTGGTAGGATTTATAAATGCCGGCTTAATCACTTTAACACAAGCGGTGGGGGTAATCATGGGGGCCAATATCGGCACCACCGTTACCGCACAGATAATCGCCTTAAAGCTTACCGATTATGCCATGCCCGCTATCGGTCTGGGTTTTGGACTAACTTTTTTTTGCAAAAAATCCCTCTATAAAAATATAGGCCGTATCGTATTGGGTTTGGGGCTGCTGTTTCTGGGTTTAAGCACCATGAGCGGGGCGGTTAAATTCCTGCGCCAACATGAGGCCATAAGCGCTTTTCTGCTCTCGTTAAGTAGAAATCCTCTATTGGGGGTGCTGGCCGGAATAATAGTTACCGTCACTGTACAAAGCAGTAGCGCCAGCATTGGCTTATTGTTATCTTTATCCGCTAGTGGACTGATAGATTTATCGGCCGCTATTCCTATACTATTAGGAGATAATATAGGTACTTGTATTACCGCTATCTTCGCCAGCATTGGGGCTTCACTTTCAGCCAAACGGGCGGCAGTGTTCCATACCGTCTTCAACATAATCGGTACGGTTATTGTACTGCTATTACTCCCTTATTATGAAACCATAATCAGGCATACATCCGGTAATATCGCTCATCAGATCGCCAATGCCCATACCCTGTTTAACGTGGCCAATACCATTATTCTTTTTCCATTCATGTCCTTATTAATAAAAATGGTCATCAAGATAGTCCCCGGAAAAGAGGAAGAGGAACGTCTCAACTATTTGGATGAACGGCTGCTGAATACACCTGCAATTGCTATAGGGCAGGTTAAAAATGAAATAGTTTATATGGGAAATACGGTGCATGAAATGTTGGGGCTAT
The DNA here is from genome assembly GCA_024277605.1 of bacterium. Classification (GTDB taxonomy): domain Bacteria; phylum SZUA-182; class SZUA-182; order SZUA-191; family JAJRXT01; genus JAJRUS01. The sequence goes on along the minus strand of JAJRUU010000097.1, from coordinate 6,288 downwards.
CAATAAACGGCTTCTTTAATAATGACCATAAGCTATTTCAGAAGGTAATCAAAAAGGAAGGGGTGGTAGATTTGCTGGAGAAGGATATCTCACACTACCTGGTGAAAATTTCCCAACGTCGCATCACCCCGCAAATATCCCAGCAAATATCTTCATATATGAATATAATAAATGACTTAGAGAGAATCGGCGATCACTCGGAAAACCTGACCAAACTCGCTCAGCGGCTGCTGGATGGCAAAGCAAGATTCACCCCAGCCGCTATGGATTAGATTAAAAATCTTTATGAAAAAAACAGCCACTTTGTGAGGGGCACAGTAGACGCTATTAAAAATAGCGATAAAACGCTGGCCAGGGAAACATATCAAGATGAAGATGATGTGGATGCCATGGTGGCCGAATACCGGCAGAACCACATAAACAGACTACACGATAGTAGCTGTGGGGTAGTTACTGGCTTGATTTTTGTGGATATGCTGAACAATTTTGAGAAGATCGGCGATCACGCCTATAATATATGCGAAGCAGTATTAGGCAAGAAATAGGGAATGCCTGCCGCTTAGGTAGACAACGCAAATACGTTGCACCCAGCACGCCTATTTAAGCAATTCCAAAAACTCTTCCACTGTCATGCCTGAGTTGCGAATCAGCGCACGAAGCGTACCAATCGACAGCTCCTTGTGTTGAGGTACTGAAAGGTTTACCCGAACGCCAGGTTTGACCAGCACCAAATGGCTCCCCACCTGACCAAAGATCTGCCAACCAGCTTTTTGGAAGGCCTTGGCTGCCTTTTTCCCTGGGATATTACCTGATCTACCCATCCGGCTACACCGCCACTACTATGGGCTGCTGTCCCGGTTTTCGGGGCAAAGCGGAAACCGCTTTCTGGTCTTCGGCCCACAGCCAGGCTGTAATTGCCTCCTTGATGTTTATTAACGCCTCCTCTTCATCTCTGCCCTGGGAGACACAACCTGGAAGCGCCGGGCACTCAGCCACAATCCAGCCGTCCTCTGCCTGATCTAAGGTAACATGAAAAATCATTATTTTTGCCCTCCTATACCGTGTCAAGCATATACTTGCATCGTCTTATGAGTGAAACCGACCAAGAACTGACACTATTTCTATTTACACCTTAAATCGCCAGATTGTACCCTCCGGGCGATCCTCTATTATAATGCCCAACTCTTCAAGTTGTTTTCTGATGGCATCCGCACTGGCCCAGTTTTTATTAGCCCTAGCTTTGTTGCGGTCTTCAACAAGGAGGGCAACCAGTTCTTCGGGTTTAAGCATCTTTACATTGACAGACATACTGACATTTGCCCCAAATGTCACTCTAATTACTTCTTGTTCAAACAGCCCCAGCACGCCCCCCAATTCTTTAATTAACTCAACATTGGCAAACAAACTTTGGGAGGAATCATTATCTCGGAGCAACCGGTTTGTATGCCGCGCCAGATCGAATAATACCCCGATCGCCAGGGCGGTATTAAAATCATCATCCATAGCTGCTTCAAATTTTTCTCGGTAGGTATCCAACTCACTGATTGATAAAGCTTTATCAACATGTCCTTTAAACGCTAAATCCACATCATGAAAAGTATTATAAAATCGCTCCAACCCCCGCTTGGCCTCCTCCAGGTGCTTATCCGAAAAGTCTATTGGGCTGCGATAGTGAGTCTTTAATAGAAAAAACCGAACTACTTCAGCCGGGTATTCAACCAGAATATCTTTTATAGTAAAGAAATTCCCCAGTGATTTACTCATCTTCTCCTGATCCACCTGGACAAAGCCATTGTGGATCCAGTATTTGACAAACGGCTTGCCGGAAGCGGCTTCTGCTTGAGCGATTTCATTTTCATGGTGCGGGAAGATAAGATCCTTGCCACCGCCATGAATATCGAAGCTATCACCCAAATAGCGGGTGGACATAGCCGAACACTCAATGTGCCAGCCGGGCCTCCCCTTCCCACCCTGTGGGTTTCCCCAGGGGCTGTCCCATGAAGGCTCACCCGGTTTGGAAGACTTCCACAGGGCAAAATCCAACGGATCGCGCTTGCGCTGATCCACTTCAATACGGGCACCTGACCGCATATCATCGGGGTTTCGCCCTGAAAGCTTGCCGTAGGTCGTAAACTTTCGCACCTCGAAGTAGACATCCCCCTCCACCTCATAGGCGTAGCCATTATCTATTAGTTGCTGTACCACCTTTTGTATATCAGCTATGTGCTTGGTGGCAAAGGGTTCATAGTCGGCTTTAGCAATCCCCAGGGCTTGCATATCCTTATAATATTCCTCGGCATATTTCCCGGCCAGCTCATCCCAGGGTATCCCAAGTTCAGCAGCCCGCTGGATGATTTTATCATCAATATCGGTAATATTGCGCACATAGGTCAGCTCATATCCTTTATATTTAAGATAGCGGCGGATAATATCAAAGGTAAGCGCCCCGCGGGCATGTCCCACATGACAGTAGTCATACACCGTCACCCCGCAGACGTACATCCCCACCTTCGGAGGATGTAGTGGCTTGAACTCTTCTTTTTGCCCGGTCAGCGTATTATAAACTTTCAGCGGCATGCAGTTTCCTTTTATCTGTTTTTTCCTGGGCAGCTATTACATTCTACTACTATACCCTCACCTACAGCCAATTAAGCATCTGATGCAGCCGTTGCAGGCAACGTTTCTTGCCCAATAGGGGAATAAGCTCCACCAGCTCAGGCCCATGCGCCTGGCCGGTCATCGCCAGCCTAATCGGCATATACAATTTTCGCCCGGTTGCCCCGCTTTCCGTCTTTAGCTGCTGAATCAGTTGCTTGACATTCTCAGCGGTAAGTTGTTCTATTTCATTAAGCTTTTCGGCCAATGCCTTGACAAGTTTAATCGCTTCAGCGGAAATATCTGGTTGTTCGGCTTCGAGCAGCGGTTCTATATTGTCGTATAAATAGAAAGCGGCATGTTCGGTTACCTTATCCAGGGTATCGAGCTCAGGCTGGACAGCTTCGATTACTTGCTTAAGCCATTCAGTGTCTGCCTGTGCCACTGTTTCTGTAAAGCGGGTATCCTGTTTTAGATAAGGCAGGCAAAGCTCGGTCAATTCAGAGACCCCGAGTTTACGAATATATTGACTGTTTACCCAGGTAGCCTTTTTTATATCAAAGATGGCGGAACTGCGGCCCACATCATCCAGCGAAAACCGATCCATCAACTTATCCAATCCCATAATCTCCTCACCCCTGGGCGACCAACCGAGTAATGCCAGATAGTTTATAATCGCCGGCGGCAGGAAACCGGCTTGCCGGTAATTATTCACCGACGAACACCAATCCCGTTTACTGAGTGGCTTATTATCATGGTCAAGGATTAAGGGCAGGTGAGCAAAGCACGGCGCTTCATACCCCAGGGCTTGATAAAGCAATAATTGCTTGGGAGTATTGGAAATATGGTCTTCCCCGCGGATAATGTGACTGATGTTCATTAATGAATCATCTACCGCCCCGGCAAAGTTATACGTCGGCCAACCATCGGCGCGCATGATAACAAAGTCACCGAATGCGGCTAAATCAAACTCCAGTTTCCCCTTTATACGGTCATTAAATTCAAGTTTATCCCCTTCTATCTTAAAACGTAAGCTGGGGTTTATGTTGCGGGCTTCATGGGCTGACATCTCCTGGGCAGTAAGCTTGCGGCAACGCCCGTCATATTTAGGGGCTTGACTGCTGGCGAGCTGCTGCTTCCTTCTTCGGGTTAACTCTTCCGTGGTACAATAGCAATAGTAGGCCTGCCCATCCTTTATTAACCGCTGGGCGGCTTCTTGATAAAAAGACAACCGCTCTGACTGGCGGTACGGGCCAAAGTCCCCCACCCCATCCGGGGTCCCATCCGGGCCCTCATCCCAATCCAACCCCAGCCAGCGCAAATCCTTTATAATGGAGGTCTCCCATTGCCTTTCTGAACGCTCACGGTCGGTATCCTCAATTCTTAATATAAATCTACCGTCGTGCTTGCGTGCCCACAGCCAATTAAACAGGGCGGTTCTGACATTTCCAATATGCAGCTTCCCCGTGGGGCTGGGAGCAAAACGGACTCTGATCTGTTTCTGGCTCATATTTTCGCTAACACTGCCACAGCCTGGGCAGCAATCGCCTCTCCTTTTCCAATGGAACCCACTCCCTCATGGGTGGTTGCTTTAATATTTAACTTTGAAATATCGAGTTTTAGTATATTACTGATATTGGCCTTCATCTGGGGTATGTATGAGGCTAACTTAGGCTTTTCGGCAATAATTATAGTGTCTGCCTGCTGTAGGCTGAACCCTTCAGCCTTAAGCAATTGACACGTTTTCTCCAACAGCGCCAAGCTGGAAATGTTTTTATATTGGGGGTCATTATCAGGAAAATGCTGTCCGATATCACCCACGGCGGCCGCACCCAACATAGCATCCATCAGCGCATGCAGGAGCACATCCGCATCAGAATGCCCCAATAACCCCTTTGGGTGGGCTATATCCACACCACCCAAAATCAGCTTACGCCCCTCCACCAACCGGTGGATATCATAGCCTATACCAACCCGCAACGAGGCCCCCTGTATAGCAATAATTTCTTGTTGATATTGTGTAATATGATAACAGATGCGACTTAATAAAGCAAGTTTTTAGCTGTTTTATGGCTAGCCATCTCATGGCTGGCCATTTATGGCTGCCACACGCAACGAAAGCCGATGTAGCTGCGGGGGGTATCAGGATAATACCGAAAGCGGTGCGGGGTGCGTATATCATAGCCGGGACTATCCCAGGAACCACCCCTGACCACCCGATACTCACCGGTCGACGGCCCCTTAGGATTGCTGCCGGGGCTATGCCGGTAATAATCGGCAGCATACCAGTCATAACACCATTCAGCTACATTACCCGCCATATCCAACACCCCATAGCCACTGGCACCCTCAGGATAACTTCCCACCGGCGCTACATATTGATACCCATCGCCCGGCACAATAATGTTGGCCTGGCTATAGATAAAACTGTCTCCCCAGGGATAAACATGCCCCCCCTCACCACGGGCAGCCTTCTCCCACTGCGCTTCAGTAGGCAGTCGTTTTCCAGCCCACGTACAATAGTCCGCCGCCTCTTGCCAACTCACCCATACCACCGGCTGTTGCGGTTGCTTAAATTCCACTAGTTTCCAAACACCCGGCGGCTCATAACCAGTGGCTTTTACAAATTGATCATACCGGGCATTGGTTACCTCATGTTTATCAATATAGTAATCATCCAGGTATACTTGATGTACGGGCTGTTCCTCACTGTCACCGGTATCACTCCCCATCCGAAACTCCCCGGCCGGGATATACATCATATCTTCAGGCGGAATGATCTTCTCAAACCGGGTAACTTCCAGTTGGTTATTTCCGAGTTTTATTATTACTGGAGTCTCATAACGGAGTATAGCCTGCTGAGCGTATTTAGTAAGTTTTAGTTTATGCTGGCCTATGCTTAACGAGGGGACATCGAGCGGCGTCTCGCCTACAAAGTCTTCATCCACATACACCTGAGCGCCTGTCGGCTGTGAAGTAATCTGTAACTGCCCAAAACGCTGCTCCATCTGAATATTTAGGGCCTGACTCCAGCCTGCTTCAATTTTTACTTCCTGCTCGGCGCCATACGATGCCTCACTTAACTCCAGTTTATGAGAGCCCGGCTTAATTGCATCAATCGTTAACGGCGTTTTCCCTTTATACACCCCATCTAAGTAGATTTCAGCCTCATCGGGAATGGAGGTAACCTGTAATGAGCCGGTATTGAGAATGCTTTGTAATTGGAACTTGATATGCTCTATCGCGGGGCTATAGCCTTGTTCTTCGGTAAGGCTAAGCTCAAGCTCAACTTCCTGGTTTAAGGCGAGTGGATCAACCGGCAATTCCAGCTGGAGTTGTTTTTCAGCTTGAGGTTGTATAGCTCCCAGCGCATGAGCAACCGGCTTAATGCTGGGGCTGGAAGAGCTGATCGCAAGCCTTACCCCCTCGGCTTTTTCACCACCACTATTTCTAATCCTTATCCCAAGCTTAATATTTTGATCGGCTCTCACCCTTGCCTCCGAATCCGCATTTACCAGATCATAGCTTAGCTCTAATTGTGGGGGTTGCCGTGGTTGCGGTTCAGTTTTTACCGCTGGGGGTGGAAGTGATTTCGGCTCGATTTGAGGGCTAAGCGTTGCTTTAGTAATAGGAGCAGCGGGAATCTGTTTCTTTACCCCCGATAGTTTAAGTTGCTCACGAGGCCCCATATCC
>JAJRUU010000096.1 GCA_024277605.1 bacterium | reverse complement strand
GCCAGATTCCCTTTTGTATTGGATCTAAAGCCAACGTCCATGATAACTTTGCTTGCCTGAAAATTATTGTGTGGAAGCTGACAAAGTTAATATTATCAGGAAGATGTGGTTTTGCTGTTAATAAGGCCCGAATTATTCGGGTTACAGCGTTATGCCTTATCAAATAGTAGCTTTTTTAGGGTATAAGGTCAAGTTGCAATGAAGTAGTTGCTTTTGTATAATTCAGCAATGAATTGACCCGTTTTTCTCCTAAGGTGTCTATGGGCAACTTGAAAAGAAAATTTCAAAAAATTTATAGCGATGAGAAGCGGTTTTTGTTTACTGTTTACAGCCTTGCCCTCCTAATCAGGCTCTTTTTCATCATGTATAACTATTCAGTATATATGCCTGATGGTGGAGAACAAGAACGCATTGCGTACAATTTGCTGGCGGGTAAGGGATTTAGCCTAACCGCTTATTGGACAACTGCTACAGGCGGGCCTACTGCGGCTGTACCCCCTTTTTATCCATACTTTTTAGCGCTCATGTTTAAACTGTTTCCGGCAGGCGGGCACTTGGTGGTTCAATTTGTGCAAGCTATAGCCTCCAGCCTGATCTGTATCAGTGGCTATTTTATTGCTAAAAGCATATTCAACCGGGAAATAGCTCGCTTGAGTGCGCTGCTTATGTGCTTTAGCATTTTCCTGGTTAAGGCTCCCCTAATGATTAGCCGCACCGTATTTTTTATTCTGCTTTTATCCCTGGCGCTGCTGTCCACCCTGAAACTGGCACAGGAAGCCGGGTTTTGGCAGTGGATGGGGTATGGATTACTGGTTGGAGCTACCGCTTTAAACTCGCAGGAGATATTTATTTTCTTGCCCTTTGCACTGGGGTGGGTCGTATATCATAATCCAGCCGGATGGAAGGTCAAACTCCAGGGGTTATGCTTAACGCTTACGGTGATGCTGTTGCTGATCAGCCCGTGGTTAGTCCGAAACTATATCGTGTTTCAACGCTTTGTGCCGCTCGTTTCCAGCTTTGGCATTAACCTCTGGGAAGGGAATAACCCCAATGCCAGTGGCAGCAACTATCTCTACCCCAGGGGACGTTGGGAACTGGATAATAGTCTTAAGCTACGGATGACCCCTTTGATGAACGAGGTAGAGCGCAGCCAGGTTATGCGCCAGGCGGCGCTGGAATTTATTCGGCAGCATCCCCGCCGCTTCGTTTACCTGAGGGCCAAGAGTTTCTTTTATTTCTGGTTCTCGCATTACAACTTAGAAGAGCTGCAAGGCTATCCCCGCAATATAGTTACCTTAGTGGCTACCCTCATTATGAATCTGCTGGCGTTTGTCGGCATGGTTCTCTGCTATAGGCGGTTTAGCGGGGCGATGTTGCTTGTCCTGTTATTTGTAGGCTTCTCTTTTGTCTATACGCTTACTCATGCACATGTAATCTATCGCTATCGCTTGCCCTTGGATCCATATCTGTTAATGTTTGCCGCAGTATCCCTCGAGGCCGCCTATGTCAAGCTTTCTCCGTATGTTATAAGGGCGCCTCGAAGATAACAGGCTGTGCCTGCCCGAATTATTCGCCTTAGTATGTTTATCGTTAACAAATCACTTGCTATAACCATTTCTTTTTGTTAATATTCTCACTTAACCTGAAAAATTCGGGCAGGCACAGCCTGTTTCTTTTAGGACGTTGGCTCATAAACCTTATCTCACAAGGGATGTCTTGCAAACCCAGTCTGAATTTATGAATAGATCAGGCTTAATGAGGTTATTAGTAATAACGCCTGTTCCTCTGCAAGGAGAGAAGTATGATATTTGATTCTATCATGGGTCTGTTTTCCAGCGACCTGGCGATAGATTTAGGCACAGCCAACACCCTGGTGTATGTCAGGGGCAAGGGAATTGTACTCAATGAGCCCTCGGTGGTAGCTATAAAGAAGGGGACTAATAATGTTTTAGCGGTAGGAGAAGAGGCTAAGCAAATGTTGGGCCGTACCCCCGGAAACATTGTTGCCATAAGGCCGATGAAAGATGGAGTGATTGCCAATTTCGAGATTGCGGAGGCCATGTTGCGCTATTTTATCCGCAAGATACACAACCGCAAATCAATGATTCGTCCGCGAATTATTGTCTGTGTTCCCTCAGGCATAACCCAGGTGGAGAAAAGAGCGGTGAAGGATTCCGCCCAACAGGCCGGTGCGCGTGAGGTATACCTGGTGGAAGAACCTATGGCGGCTGCGGTGGGAGCCAATCTCCCCATTCAGGAACCTACCGGCAACATGATTGTAGATATTGGTGGAGGAACCACGGAGGTGGCGGTTATTTCACTAGCGGGTATTGTATATAGTCTTTCAGTGCGAGTTGGTGGAGATGAAATGGATGAGGCTATCATTCAGCACATTAAACGCAAATATAACCTGCTTATCGGAGAACGTACCGCAGAGGCCATAAAGATTAAAATCGGCTCGGCTTTCCATTAAACGAGCCCAAAAGTATGGACATAAAAGGTCGTGACTTAGTGGCCGGCATCCCCAAAACCATTACCATAAATGACGAGGAAATCAGGGACTGTATGGGAGACGGTATTTCTACCATAATTCAAGCAGTTAAAACTGCTCTGGAGGAAACCCCGCCTGAATTAGCTGCTGATATAGTAGATCAAGGAATTGTTTTAGCCGGAGGAGGTTCGTTATTATCCGGGCTGGATGCTTTGTTGCGTGAAGAAACCAAATTACCGGTTTTTTATGCCGAATCGCCCCTGGCTTCGGTGGCTATGGGCGCAGGTAAGATGCTCGACGAATTGGATCTTCTGTGTCACGTATCAATAAAAGACTAACCACGATACCTTTAAGGGGACAGGTCCCCTCCCTGTCTACTCATAAATTCAGACTGGGCTTGCAAGACACCCCTTGCGAGACAAGGCTTATGAGCCAACGTCCAATGAGGTTTTGTTTGCCCGAGGCGGTTGATCCGGAAGCTGATAAATTTATAATTTTCAACTAAATTTCGATTCGCCCACAACAAGACCCGAATTTTTCGGGCACTAACGGGGCAGGTCCCCTTAAACCAAACTGCTCTGTTTATCCCTCAATCTACCTTCATGGGCATAATTACGCATAGATAGTCCTCTCGCCCCTCCGGCCTGAATAAACAAGGGCCCAAGGTTTCCGAAACATCAAAGCGAACCTGCTCTTCATCCATTGCGGTTAGGGTATCCAATACGTACGTAGCGTTGAACCCGATGATCACGGTCGGCCCACTGTATGAGATAGGTATTTCCTCGTGAGCGTCTCCAAATTCGGAATCCTGAGAGCTAAGCGCCAGGATATTTTCGTTCAGCTCAAATCTTACGCTGTGGCTTTTCTCATCGGAAAGGATAGATACTCTCTTTAAGGCATGAATCAGCAGTTCTCTGTTTATTGAGACAAAATTGGAGCTGGGTTGAGGAATTACTTGTCTATAGTTGGGAAAACCGCCCTCAAGTAACCGGCCCATAAGCACCACATCTTCAATGCTGAAAATAGCGTGTTTCTCTTGAAAACTGACATTTATGGTTTCTGAGGCGTCTTCGGTTAATTTCTTTAGTTCGCTGAGCACCTTCTTGGGTAGTATAAAGCTCAGTTTTTGCGTTACTTCGTGTTGTTGAGTTTGGGAGAAATATGCCAGGCGGTGTCCGTCAGTGCCCACCATGGAAATTGTTTGCCCCTCGAATTCCAACAGGGCGCCGGTCATACTATACCTGGTCTCCACTGCCGGTACAGCAAACAGGGTTTTTCTGATCATCTCCGCCAGCACTTGTTTGTCTAAAGCGAAAAAATCCTGCTTCTTATAGCTTGGCAGAGATGGGAAGTCTTCAGCCGGTAAGCCCATTAAGGCAAATGAAGCCCCCCTGCAGACCATATTTATTTGTTCGCTTTCCTTCTTGGTGATATGAATTTCATCTTCCGGCATCTCACGCACAATCTCAAATAATTTGCGGGCCAAAAGCGTGATTTCTCCTGTTTCTTCTACTTCCGCTTTAGTGAAGCTGCTGATGGTAACGTCCAGATCTGTGGCTGACAGATGTATGCCCTCTTTATCTATTTGCAGCAACACATAGGACAGGATAGGCATGGTGCCCCGGGTGGGAATGATGCCCTGGCAACGTTGCAAAGCACTCAACAGCTGATTTATGTTAACCTTAAGTTTCATAAGCGACCTCAATATCTAAAGGAATGTTAACCGATCTTTTGCTGCGGACAAAGCCAAGCACAAGATTATTGTCTAGTATATTACAAATAACCCAAAGATTCCAGCCGTTGCTTTATCTTTTCTTTATCTTCTTTCGAATAGCCGTCATCCGGCGGT
>JAJRUU010000095.1 GCA_024277605.1 bacterium | reverse complement strand
ATGAAAACCCTTCTGCTGTCCACAGCCCAAGGCGTTAGTTACCGACATCTTATGAATCCCGGCCGCATATAATGCCTGTTTCACATCGTTTAATTTATGCGGTTGAATAAAAGCAATTACTAGTTTCATGGCTTATCCTCCTACTGGGTAGTAAATATCTGAAAGCCGGAATAGGCCTCCATGCCGTGTTCACCGATATCCAGGCCTTTTAATTCTTCCTCGGGGCTTACCCGCAGACCGATGGTGACATCAATCAGCTTGAATATCAACCCCATACTTATAAGCACAAAGGCCACCACGCTGAAAATCCCCAACGCCTGAACCCCCAATTGGGTAAAACCACCGCCGTAAAACAAGCCCTCATTGGCCAGTCCCAGCGCCTGCCGTCCAAAAAGCCCTACCGCCAGCGTACCCCAAATGCCGTTTACCCCGTGCACCGGGAAGGCGCCTACCGGATCATCGACCTGGACTTTATCTAACATAAAGGTAGCCAATACCACCATGATTCCGCCCACTGCCCCGATAATGAGCGAAGCCCCAGGGGAAACAAAGGCGCAGGGAGCGGTAATGGCCACCAGCCCCGCCAAGGCCCCGTTTAAGGTCAGCGAAAGATCGGGCTTGCCGCCTATAGCCCACACAGTGAACATGGCGCAAATCGTTCCGGCCACGGCGGACAGGTTGGTATTTATAGCCACCAGCGCAATGGTTTTGCCCCCGTCGCTAACTCCCAGGGTAGACCCGGGATTAAAACCGAACCAACCGAACCACAGGATAAACACCCCCAGCGAAACCAAGGGGATATTGTGCCCGGCAATTACATTGGGGGAACCATCCGGCTTGTACTTACCCAAGCGGGGTTTTAAGATTATGGTGCCGATAAGGGCTGCCGTACCGCCCACCGTATGCACCACGCTGGAGCCGGCAAAATCAGCGAAATTCAATTGCGCCAGCCAGCCGCCGCCCCACACCCAATGACCGATTATCGGATAAATTATGGCCGAAATCAAAAAGGAATAAACCATATACGACTGAAACTTCATCCGCTCAGCCATACCGCCGGCCACGATGGTGGCCGCCGCCCCGCAAAAAGCCGCCTGAAACAGCCAGAAGGCATACAGCGGAACATTCGCCCCGGATTCGGCGCCGATCAAAAACCAGCCCTGAGCGCCCAAAAAACCGTTGCCCCGACCGAACATAATCGCATAACCGCAGATAAAAAACCCCAGCGATGCCATGCAGAAGTCAAGCGTGTTTTTCATCAACAGATTGCAGGTGTTTTTGGCCCGGATGAGCCCGATTTCCACCATGCCGAAACCGGCCTGCATGAAAAACACCAAAAATGCGGCCAACAAGACCCACACCGTATCCAGCGCGCGGCTTAGCTGGGCTATATCCGCCGCTCCGGCTTCACCGGCCCAGGCCACAACCGGCCACAAACAAAGACCCAACCCTAAAAGCACTATTTGTCCAACCCGATACTTCCTTAAACCGTTCAAGGCTACTCCTCCCTCTGGTTAAAACTGATTATTGGAAAAGTTTATACCAGAGGGAGAATAGTACCCCTATGTTTCCAGAATATTGCCAGATTGTTAATTTTGTGTTAAATCTAACCCCGCATTAACCGATAGCGGCTTTTCCTTCTTCGCCGGTGCGGATGCGGATGCAGTGCGGGAGGTCCACCACCAATATCTTGCCGTCACCGATATTGCCGGTTTTGGCTCCTGAGATAATGGCCTCAATGGTAGCTTCGACAAATTCTTCATTTACCGCAATCTCCAGACGCACTTTTTTAAGTAGGTTCACCTCGATATTCACTCCGCGGTAGGTTTCATGAAAACCCTTCTGCTGCCCGCAACCCAAGGCGTTAGTTACCGACATCTTGTGAATTTCGGCCGCATATAATGCCTGTTTCACATCGTTTAATTTATGCGGTTGAATAAAAGCAATTACTAGTTTCATGGCTTATTCTCCTACTGGGTAGTAAATATCTGAAAGCCGGAATAGGCCTCCATGCCGTGCTCTTCAACATCCAATCCGCGTAATTCTTCTTCGTGGCTTACTCGCAACCCTACGGTTGCCTTTATGATTTTAAACAAGATGAAGGCGCTAATGAATACCCAAGCAAAGACTGAAATAACTCCGGTTAGCTGCGTTAAAAGGGGCTTTAGCCCCCCGCCGAAGAACAGGCCGTTTGTGGCACCTACGCCGCTGGCTTCACCATAAGCGGCTTCAGCAAACAGTCCCACGCACAGGGTACCGAAGGCTCCGCAAACACCATGTACCGATATGGCGCCCACCGGATCGTCAATCCTTAGTTTTTTGTCGACAAGCTCTACAGCGAAGACTACCAGAACACCAGCCAGCAGACCGATAATAATGGCGCTGCCCGGAGAGACGCTGGCACAACCGGCGGTGATGGCTACCAGCCCGGCCAGGGCACCGTTTAAGGTCATGCTGGTATCGGGTTTGCCGAACTGGATCCACACCGTAACCATGGCGGAAATTGCCCCCGCCGCGGCCGCCAGGTTGGTAGTCACTGCAATAGTGGCGATGCTCAGGTTGGTACCGGCCGTGGTGCTTCCGGCGTTGAAGCCGAACCAGCCGAACCACAGGATAAATACACCCAAAGCGGCCAGCGGTATGTTATGCCCCGGAATGGCCCTTGATTCACCGCCTCCGTTATATTTACCATAGCGCGGTCCAAGTACAATGGCACCGGCTAAAGCCGCCCACCCACCGACTGAATGCACTACGGTTGAGCCCGCAAAGTACACCAGACCCAGATTACTCAACCAACCGCCGCCCCAGATCCAGTGACCTACTACCGGATAAATCAGAGCGGAAATTACTGCGCTGTACAGCAAATATCCTATAAACTTGGTGCGCTCGGCCATGGCTCCGGAAACTATAGTAGCAGCGGTGGCCGCAAACACCACTTGGAACATCCAGAAGGCGTACTGCCACAGGCCATTTCCGGTGGAGGGATTGCCCGCACTCAGGAAAAATCCGTCCGAGCCGAAGAGCCCAAATTTATCCGCACCGAACATGATGCCGAAGCCCACCAGCCAGTAAGCTAAAGAGCCAAAGCAAAAGTCCATCAGGTTCTTCATCATAATGTTAGCCGCATTCTTGGCCCGGGTAAAGCCGGCCTCCACCATGGCAAATCCGGCTTGCATGAAAAAGACCAGAAAAGCGGCCACCAGTGTCCACACCGTATTGATGGCCACCGCATTGCTTCCGGCGGTAGCTTCACCGGCAAAGGCCGGCGAAGCTAAACACAGGAGCATCAAGAAGCAAAAACCACTCAACTTTCTTAGCATATTGTTCACCCCTTGCTTTAGAAGTTAATGTCCGTTTGGACGGTTACTGTATCCTTACCCCAGTCATTATCATTGAAAAAGACATACCCCAGAATCACGCTCACATTATCCGAGAAGGACCAAGCCGCCCCGCTTCCCAAAGCGCCAAAGATATTATCTCCGCCCTGGTAGTCTACCGCAACCCACAACTTATCAGAAATCTCGCTAATGGTACGATCCCAGGAGAGTAAAATCCCTTCGTTATCTTCTTTCCCCTCAAAATCCACCAATACATCGTCATTGCCTACATAATAGCCGGCCGAGAGGCGGCCCACTACCGGAATGGTCTTGGCTGCCAAACCATAAACGATGTTGTAATCTGTAGGCCCTTGCTCCTCATCGGTTTCGGTGCCGAAGAAATAGCCGCCTACGGCTACCGCCGGAGAGTAACTAAAAAGGGCAGCCTCAGGAATCCCCAATTTGCCATTAACATATAGCGGATCATCACTAGGCTCTATGAGATCAACGCCCAGCTCAAGATTCAGCTTCTCAAAAGGGAGTGCCCCGGCGGTTACCCCAAAATCGGTGGCAAAGTCATAGCCTCCATCCTCTTCTGTTGTTTCACGAAACATGGTGGTGTAGTTGTCGATCCCTAAGTGAAATGTACCGAACTTTTGAATATCGGTAGAGGGAATCCATATTTGAGTGGATGGCGTGGCAAAAGCGCTGCCAGTTACCCCCAACAATAAAATTGCACTTAAACAAAACAGCTTAAAATTACGCATCATCTCCTCCTAACAATGAAATTAGTTTTTCCTTTAATTTAAAGTTAATACCAACTTTACTTATTTACCCCGATCTATTCATAAACTTAGACTATATTCGCCAGACACCCCTTGTGAAATAAGGCTTATGAGCCAACGTCCTGAAGAAACAGGCTGTGCCTGCCCGAATTTTTCGGGTTACATGCACTTTAAAATGTCTATCATCTATACATCACCTCCCTTTCTGTTATCTTTTAAATACGAGTTTACCTGCTGATTGTTTCCATAAAATTTCACATACATTAAATCTTGGTTAATGATTTGTTACGTTTTGGTTAAAAAAATATTAATTACTTAACCCGTCTATTCATAAATTTAGGCTGGGTTTGCAAGACATCCCTTGTGGGATAAGGTTTATGAGCCAACGTCCTGAACCTGATCTATTCATAAACTCAGACCAGATTCGCCAGACCTCTTGGGAGATAAGGTGTATGAGCCAACGTCCAATAAAGCTTTGTTTGCCCAAGGCGGCGGGAACAGGAAGCTGATAAATTTATACTTTTCAACTAAATGTCGATTCGCCCATAACAATACCCGAATCTTTCGGGTTAACGCCAGGATAGACTTTTCGGCAAATCCGATTATACGACTTCCTACACCTTGACAAACGCCATAATAAGCTATAGAATTTACTATTCTTATATAATAGATACATGGCCGACAAATATGGTTTTAAATAGGATCCACCAGGAGTGAAAAATTTATCCTCACAGGCTAAAGTGGGACTGCTGGTATTGGGTGGATTGCTCGTTTTGGCTTATATGACAATCAGAGTTGAGCATTTGACGGTTACCAAAGATAAGGGCTACATTGTAAAAGTTGTGTTTTCCACGGTCGCCGGGCTGGATGAAAAGGCGCTGGTACGAGTGGCTGGGGTTGAGGCCGGTCGGGTGGAAAAGGTTAATCTGATTGAGGGCAAAGCCGAACTAATTCTAAGGATTCGCCCCAATATTGAACTACGCCGCGACGCCCAGGCCAGCATTAAAAGCGTTGGGCTTTTAGGGGACAAATACGTAGAGGTGACCTCCGGCTCCTTGGGCCAGCCACAGTTGAAGCCTGGAGATACGATAAAAGCCAGAGAAACAGGCGCCGATCTTGATCAGTTAACCGGTCGACTGGCCGGCATTGCCGAAGACATTCAATCGGTTACCGATTCAATAAATAAGGTGCTGGGGGGTGAAAAGGGGAGAGAAACCTTGCAGCGTATAGTAGATAACATAGACCACTTAAGCGGTAATTTAAATCAGATGGTAGCTGAGAACCGGGACAACTTACGGCAGGCGATGGATAACATCAACAACCTGTCTCATAACCTGGATGTAGTGGTAGCTGAAAACAAAAAAGTGTTCGGCGCCACAATGGGTAATGTTGCCCAATTGTCCAATAACTTAAATGAACTCGTTGCCGAAAACCGTGAATCGTTGACTAACGCCATCGCTCATCTGGAGAAGTTTTCTGAAACTTTAAAAGATGAATCCCCTGATTTGACCCGGAAGATGAACAAACTGCTGACGGATTTAAACCAGGTACTATCAGAGAATCGGGAAAATCTGGCCGCCAGTATGAAGAATATCAAAGACGCCTCCCAAAAGCTGGACAAGACATTAGGTTCGCTTGCGACGGTAAGCCAAAAAGTGGCTAAGGGAGAGGGAACTATCGGCAAATTGATTAATGAAGATGAGGCTTATACCAATCTGACCGAGGCCTTGGGCGGTTTGAAGAATTTTTTCCAAAAGACCAACGCCTGGCAGTTCAATTTGGGGGTCAGGGGAGAATATTTAACCGAATATGATAATACCAAAACCTACGTATCGCTGAAGATTCAACCGGCAAAAAACAAGTATTATCTGCTGGAAGTGGTGGATGACCCGCGGGGGGATGTTTTTACTGAAACCACCAAACGTACGGTAGATGGAGTGGAAACCAATATTAAGGAAGTGATTACTAAAGACAAACTCAAGTTTTCTCTGCAAATTGCCAAGCGTTTTCATGATGTTACGCTTCGAGGTGGATTGATTGAGTCTTCCGGCGGCGCAGGAGTTGATTATGAGTTTTTCGATGATAAGCTGAAGTTCAGCCTGGATGCCTGGGATTTGGGCGAGGACGATCCGCATCTAAAGTTTACGACTACATTTTATTTTTATGAACGAATGTTTGTAAATGCCGGGGCAGATGATTTCATAAGCGAGGACAATGATAGTTTCTTTGCCGGGGCCGGTTTTATGTTCTCAGATCAAGACCTAAAGTACCTGTTAGGAAGTGCCGCTGTGGCTTTTTAATCCACATCAACTTAATAATTTTACTATGATTCAAGAACTAATTAAACAAGTTAAAGAGACAGAAGCCCAGGGCGAACAAGCGCTTATAGACGCCCAGAAAGAAAAAACCCGCTTGTTAAAGCAAGCTGAGGCCGAAGCCCAAACACTACGCAAGCAGAAACTTGAGCAGGTGCAGGCTAAGGTGCAGGCTATGTTAACTCAAGCCGCGGCTGAAGCAAAGGCCGAAATTCAGACGCTGAAACAGCAAACCAAAGAACAAGTACAGCAAACCAAAAACCAGGCTGAAAAAAACTTAGGCCAGGCGATTTCTCTCGTTATTAAGCGACTAACCGATGGCCATAGCTGAACTAAAAAAAATACATGTGTTGGTGCACCACCACATTCGTGATACAGTTTTAGATGAACTGCAACGAAGCGGCTGGGTGCACATTACCGACTTAAAAGAAGCCCCTCAAGCCCAAGCTT
>JAJRUU010000094.1 GCA_024277605.1 bacterium | reverse complement strand
AGAGTACCCGATAAATATCTCTTTTATAGAACTGACCAGCGAGCCCAAACTAAAATTGGTTAATGGTACCATGATAATCGGTATTTCTTCGGCAAAATAGGATAAAGCGGTATCCAGTTTATAATTTTGCATTATCCAGAAGAAGGTATGATAGACCATATCGTCTAAGGCAGAGTGCACATAAAAGAAGATAAATACCGGCAGGAAAAATAATCCGATAGCTAAATTATAAACACCTAATTGCCCCATAATCTGTTTAAAGTCAATCCTCGAATCAAGGTTGGAAGCTTCACATTTAGCGCTCAACAGGTTGTGCAAAACCAAAAAGGCATTACCGGCTATTACTACATAAGCGCCGGTACTTTGAGTAAAAAACGGTACCAGCGCTGAGGCAAGACCACAGAAGATCAAGTGTGTTCTTTTGTATCCCGACTCAATAAACCTACAGAAGGCATAAATAGCCAACAAAGAAGCGGTTACACTAAAAATATGATGTGATAGGGCATCCCAGCAGGGCAGGATCATGGACAGGTAAAACAACAGGCACAACGACCCAAACCAGGTGGAGGTTTTAAGCCGTTTACTCAACAGATATATCAAAAATCCAGCCAGAATAAGCACGGCAAATAAAGGTATTCGGGCGGCTGTAAAGCTAAGTCCAAAGAGCTTATACGCCAAGAGCAGCAAAAAGTAAATTCCGGGGAAAATATACTCAAAAAAATCTCTATATACTATCTAGCCATTATAAAACCGCTCCACCCCATAAACCCAATTGCCTTCATCCCGGTACATGTACCTGTTTAAATATGGCCCAAAATACAATGCCACGATAGCAACCAGCAAAAAAAAGATTATCCAGTCGCGCTTATGTTCATTCATTATGTTGGCTATCTTCTGTTTGTTTATCACGAATGAAATTATCCATCAATTTATTCTTTAGAATATAATCCAGCAAATGATCAGCAATGATTTGGTTGCCTAAAGCGGTATAATGGCACTCATCAAAATATATATCTCCGGTTACATCTTCAAAAATATTCTTCAGGCTAATAGCATGGGCGTTATGATAGCCATCCAACTCCAGCACCTTTTTCTCTCCCAGGGGATACATCTTCTGCATCATTTCCACAAAATTTTCGCCAGCCCCATATGAGCCCCATTTTGTTTTCTCTCTGGCGGTCAGGTGGTTCTTGCCGAAATAAATGATAGGTTGATAAGCAAAAATTATTTTACTACCCCTTCCATTGCATATATCGGCCATGTATTTATGATAGTTCTGGTAATAATCAAGAGCCTCAGGCCTGAACCTGCACACCATGGCGCGCTTAAGCGCTAATTGCTTCTCTTTTTGTTTAAAGATGGCGTTTTCCAGAAAACGGTACACAACGCTGGTACGCAACAGGTCATTTATGATGGCTTTGGGATTGAACCGAACCGCTCTTTTGCTGCCGGCAAGCGCAGAACCTTTATCCGCATAACCGCTATATATAGGGTTAAAATCTGGATTGACCGCATATACCAAATCGTTGCGTGCATCAAATACGATTACTATATCCGGCTCACAATCCAGCACCCGGTATATAAGCAGCCCCAGCTCATTCCACGAGGCATAATAGGGCACGCCCGCATTTATCACCTCGATTTTCTTATCAGGATAAAGCTGCCTAAACCGCTGTTCCATAAAATATGTAATATGCTCATCCTGCCTGGCGCTTAGCCAGCCCAATGCAGTTGAACCACCCAGTAAAAATATTCGGTAGGTATCTGGCGGTTTGGGTATATCTATATCCCGTGGATAACGAAAACCCAGGGAATTGGTCTTTAGGTCCCATACCGGAAAGGTTTTATCCAGGTTGCGCCTGAGGGCATACCCAATCATAGGCTCGTTATCACTAATCAGGTCTTCCTCATAAAGCTGACTTGGGTTATATTTTTCCTTTACCCAGAAAATGGCCCGGCCCGGCAACTCAATCAGCAAAATAAATCCCACCAACACCACGCATATATATATCGCTGAAAAAATAATCTTTTTTGTACCGATTGCCAGCTTTATAAGCGCCAGACTAAGCAACAGATAGGCTAACTGGCAGACAATAACCCCAATAGACCCACTATGTAAACTTATACCCAAGGCTATGGCCAGCAAAACTGGGGTTATGAGCCATAAAATGTGCTTTTTTGAAAAGCGGGGCAAAGCCCCTTCCAAATTTTCCGGGGGTCTCGCATTTAATCTAAAAAGGAGTATCGTCGCTAAGGCATCAAAGAAAAAAAGCGTAATTATGATATAAGACAAGATAGGGCTAAAGTCAGAGCCATAATCGTAGATCATTTTGCTAATAGCGGTGTCTATAAATAAGAGGGGCGTCGTAATTGCAAAAAATATTAAAATGGAAACCAGAATATTTCTGAATTTTTTGCTTATCTCTTTTGGGTTTTTGAATTTATTCATGCTGATACTTTCTTTGTGCTTTTCTTGCCTAACACTTGCACTGTTTTGGCAAACACTTCATCCACAGTTATGGATTGCATACATTTATTATCACCATCACAAAAAGCCGTCTTTACATTGTAGACATTTAAGCAGGGGCTACAATATAACTCTTTGAAAAACACGGTATGGTTTTTCCCCAGCGGTCCATATAACAATGGGGTTTCCGGGCCAAAAAAGGAGATGCTCTCCAAACCTACCATTTCGGCAAAGTGCAAAGGACCGCTGTCATTGGTTATCAACAGTCGAGACATTCTGAATAACTCCAGTAAGATGTAGACACTGGTCTTGCCTGATAGATCAAGTATCTCTTTTCTATGTTTTTCCGGAATAGCTCGATAAACTTCTTGCACATAAGATTGTTCCCCTGGCGAGCCAATCAAAACAAGCTTAACTTGATCATCATAATTATCCAACAGCTTTGTCATCAACGTTATGAAATTATCTTTGGGCCATCTCCGCTCTGGGCATAAATCGCTGGCGTTAACATTAACACATACTATCGCTTGATTGGCCAGGTCGATTTTATCTTGTAGCAAAAGGATGGTTTCCTCTCTTTTATCTTTTAGGACAGGCGGTTTATATAAACTAAAGTCATGGCATTCTACGCCTAATGGCCGGACCATACTGCAATATATTTCGGTCAAGTGCTTATAGTGGTTATAGTAGATATGATGATCCAATAGATTCTCTCTCCAAATCTCCCTCAGGAAAAAGCCTGTTTTGGTTTTGGCCCCTATTAATACACTCATAATAAGCGAAAATTTAGAAAAGAACTCCATATCAATGGATATATCAAGTTTCTCTTTGCGCAGGGCAGAAACGGCAAAGATTAAGCCTTTGATAAACAAGTAAAGATTATCTGTTTTTATAACATACACCCGATCAATCAGATCAATCAGATTGCATATCTCCAGATTACTCCCAAAGCTTAAAAAATATATTCTGGCCTGGGGGTATTTCTGTTTTAAAGCCCGAATCATGGGGGTACTCAGAATTATACTTCCCATACCGAAGAACTTAAACAGCAATATTTTTTTGACTTCTACATTGTTTTTTTTAGATTTAACAAAAATTTTCTTGAGTCTGGCATACACAGTTAAAATCAGGCAGACAGGAATACCTACAAAACTGTCTATAAATTTCATCATTTTTATATTCATCGGATACTTTCCAAGTGGACTTTTTCGTATAATGTGAGCAGCTTATACACTAAAAAATTCCTTTCTAATACATCATCTGATATTTGTCAATGAATTTAAGATGCGGTATTATAACACATTTCAAAGATTAGCAGGCTGGTTTTTTGTAATTTTCCCCAAATTGTGGTATGGTTCCCTTGTTTAATCGCTTAAAGGTTCGTTAATTCTCTGACTATCAATTAGCCCGAAAAGTTCGGGTCTTGTTATGAGCAGATCAATATTTAGTTGAAAAATATAAATTTATCAGCTTCCTGATCAGCCGCCTCGGGCAAACAAAGTTTTGTAGGACGTTGGCTCATAAACCTTATCTCGCAAGGGATGTCTTGCAAACCCAGTCTGAATTTATGAATAGATCCTAGTTGAAAAATGAAAAAAAGCACTAAGCCTGTTATCTCCATAATATTGGTAATACTGCTCCTGGAATTACTATTGATAGTTCCAGGTCTGTTCTGGGGTTATAATTTATTTGGCGATGGACAACACTATGTCATAAATCCAGATGAAAGACATCATACTACAATTGCCAGGGAATTTTTTGAAGGTTTTGATTATAATCAGTTTTATGTCAGGGGATTTGGCAATCAAATCGCTGTAGTTTTTGGGTTAGGAAAATTCCTGAATAGCTCGTTAGAACTTAAATCTCAACACTTATATGCTATAGGTCGTATGCTGGCTTTGTTATATGGGCTGGCTTCAATAATTTTAATTTATTTCTTTGCCCGAGAATTATTTGAAGATCAAACTACCGCACTATTGTCCAGCCTGTTTCTGGCGACATCCTGGATACATGTGGCCTACAGCCATATAGCCGTTCCCGATGTCCCCACCCTTTTTTGGATGTACCTGGCATTTTATTTTATCTTGCGTTATTTAAAGGATAAAAACGATGCTGATTTGGTGTTTGCCTCAATTGCCACCGGTTTTTCCATCGGCACAAAACCCAATATAATACTTTTTGTACCCTTGTTTTTCATTGTAATAACCTCACCCCGTAAGTTTTATCACGGGCTTTTGGTCTTATTTACTATAATAGGCAGTTTTGAATTAATCAACGCCTTCTCTTACACCCCGGATAGTTTTCTCAATTCCCGCTATATGATTCAAAGTGACAGCTTCTCCGGAGCAGAGGTCAATAAACTTATCAATGTTCCAGCCTATTTGCTTTTATTGTTGCCATCGCTGGGGTTGCCTGTATGCTTACTCTCAATTTATGGGATGGCAAACCAGGTTAAGAATACTAATTGGAAAAACCTGCGGCCTAACGATATTATAACCAATAGATATTTTTTGATTATAGCCCCATTAGTCCTGCATTTTTATCTGATCTGTAGTTTGGTGGTAAATCTTACGCGTTATTTAATGCCGTTGATTCCTTTGCTAGCGGTATTTGCCGCCTTTGGTCTGGTAAAATTACTCGACAGATTATCCCCTAAGTTATTTAAGTGGGTACTAGCTGCCATTATAGTATATCAATTGCTACTGGTTATCTCCCTGTAGAAGGCAACTGTTTATGAAACTCGAAAGCGGATGGGAGAATGGATGAAGAAAAACATCAGCCCTACTGAAATCATCTCTACCGGTCCAACCAGTAGTTATAATTTAGTCCCCGGCGTTTATACCACCGACACCACGCTTGACAATAATTATATCGTGCTACATTCCAGTTTCTATTCCAGGTATCTAACAGGGGGATATGGCTTTAAGAATACCTATCCCGAATCCTGCGAGCAAATTTATCACTGCTGGGGTGGGGAGGAGACTCGACAATTTATTCAGGACTTGTTTCAGGACAAGACCGATTATGTGCTACTTAAGAAATTTGAACTTGATTTCATAACCCCCGAAATGTTACTGATTAAATACCTGTTTGGCCCCCGGGTAGATGGTTACGGTTCCTACACCGGGGATATGGTAATTTTTGGCAAAAAAACAGCCGTTACAAATTAATTCTCCAATCGTTAGCCTTTATACGGTATGTATTGTTGAAAAATTGCTGGACAAAATGTGCACCATAGAGTATACTGCTCAAACTAATCGTTTTGCGGGGCGTGGCGCAGCCTGGTAGCGCACCGGTTTTGGGAACCGGGGGTCGGAGGTTCAAATCCTCTCGCCCCGACCATCTTTGACTGGCTATTCAGCTATCCATAAAAATAGCCTCTACAAGGACTCTTTGAAATTCTATCGTGTTCTTTTGACAAAATATTCCTATACGATAATTACCTTGGCGAATTTTATAATACCCTTTATAGCCTACCATTTTTTCAATTTTAAACTGGTTAAAAGGATCGGATGATTTAGGGATTTTTTCAAAAACCAGCAATTCAATTTTCTGGCGCTGTAATTTGGGGATAGAGGAGAGGTCTTTTAAAAACTTTCTTTTATAGCGAACATCGAACATTATGCTTTAGAAAGTTTATCATAATGCTTTCTTGCTTGGTCAATATTCAAAGATTCCTCATCGGAGGTCTCCTGCATCAGTTTTGCCAATCCATAATTCTCCAGGATTTCTTCAATCTTCCCAAATGTTTTAATGTCAATCTGCACTGCTATTTTTTCATTTTCTTCGTTGGTGACGAACCTTTTAGCTATTTTAAGCATTGCCGCTACACCTTGACTTTCAAGTTTCAGGTTTCTTAATTTTAAACTCCCTTTAAACTATACCCCAAGATTATATCTTGGTCAATGCAAAAAGGGGACAGCAGCTTGCGCTAGTCTGACCCCTTATTTATGGTCGTGGGATGGTTCCATAACCCCCGTTTTTCTGTAGAGGTTGGCCCTCCAGGCTTAGAGCATGGAGCCATCCCAAAAAAACCTGTCTAGGAGTCTGTCGGACTTTAGCAGCAGAATATGGTATAATGGTCGGAAATAAATCTTTGCCATGAAGGGGCCAAAAGATGAGTGTTAAATTTATACTGACCGACCGGGAGACGCCTTATTTGTTACCGCCGTCACTT